>JBFKKL010000044.1:0-6257 GCA_041631255.1 Candidatus Woesearchaeota archaeon
CTGTAACTAATGCTGAAAATAAAATAATAAACATAGCATAAGATATGTAAAGTAAAATTCTCTCGGACCTACTCATTTTCATTTCAGAGTCAATAACCTTTAAATATATTTGTTTCTTTTCATAAGTTATGGTAAATGTAGGAGATAATGCGCCAAATTTTAAGAGTGAAGCTTTAGTAGGTGGACAGGCTAAAGAAATTGATTTAAGTAATTTTAAAGGATCGAAAGTAGCCCTATATTTTTACCCTAAGGATATGACTCCCGGATGTACAACTCAAGCATGTAATTTGAGAGATAATTTTAATTTGTTGGGAAAGAAAGGGATTACCGTCTTAGGAGTTTCAATTGATTCGATTGCAAGACATGTTAAATTTGCTGATAAAGAGAGTTTACCTTATATTTTAGTAAGTGATGAAGATAAAAAAATTGTTGAATCATATGGAGTTTGGGCTGAGAAATCAATGTATGGACGTAAGTACATGGGAACTTTGAGAAAAACTTTCTTAATTAATGAAAATGGAAAAGTTGTTTCAATTATTGAGAAACCTAAAGTTTCAGACCATGCTAGTGAGATACTTGAAGGTTTTGGAATTAAATAAATAATTTTATAAACTTCATATTCTATTTTTGAATACATGAGTAAACAATACCAAGAAAAACCCATTTTGACTCCGTTAGATTTCCAGATTGCTCAGCTTGAATGTTCTCCACTTGGACTTTATAATCTGATTTATGATCTAGCTAAAGATAAAATTAGAAGACATTTTAATTTAGATAATAGAGATAGAATTTATCAAAAACCTACTTGGAATAGATATGGTAGTACTATGAGATATAGGAGAGAATTAGAAACTAGATTAAAATGAAACAAAAAAATCAAATGAAATCTTCTTTAGAATTAGAATTTTATAATTTAAAACAAACGCCTATCCCTAAAATTTTTGAAAGTTTATGCTCATTTGTATACCTATCTTTTTGGAGTGAGACTCAAAAATTTTATGATGAAATAAGAGAAGTTAAATTTGAAGACATTAAAAATCATTATAGAAGAAAGTCTATTGAAAGTTATCTCTATAAAGATGAATATGATGCACTTGAAATAGTTTATCCTGAATCTAAATTCTCAGATTTAACTTCTACCCAACATCAAAGATTAGCATATATATTTAAAGAATAAATTTTTATTCTAATTTATGACTTCTCTAAAGTTTGCCCATTTAGCGGATTTGCATCTTGGCGCATTTAGAGAAAAAACTTTAACAGAGCTTAATTTTAAAACATTTCAAAAAGCAATTGAAAAAATTATTCTTGAGGAAGTTGATTTTTGTTTGTTTGCTGGAGATATATTCAACTCAGCTATGCCACCACTTGATTTAGTTCAAAAAGTTGTAAAAGAACTTATGAAATTAAAATCTCACGACATACCACTTTATGTTATTGGTGGCTCTCATGATTATTCCTTAACAGGAAAAAGTTTTATTCATTTACTTGACTCAGCAGGAGTTTTTATTGATGTTGCTAAGTGGAAAACTGTTGATAAAAATTCAGTTGAATTAGAGTTTACAAAAAATGAAGAATTCAAAGTTTGTTTGTCAGGAATTTTAGGTAAGAAAAATGGACTTGATAAAAATGTTTACAAGAACCTGAATGAAAATTCACTTGATAAAAACTATTTTAACATATTTTTATTTCATACAACACTTAATGATTATAAACCTGAATTTATGAGGGCAGTTCAAACTGAAGTAAATTCTAATTTCTTGCCAAAAGGGTTTGATTATTATGCAGGGGGACATGTTCATACATTTATTGATGGCAAATATGGGGATGGGCGTTTGTGTTATCCAGGACCTCTTTTTCCAAATTCATTTTCTGAATTGAAACGTGAAAGAGCGACTTTTCTTCTATGCTCTTTTGATTTTGAAACGAGAGTAGTTGACGTGAAACGAGAATTTTTAGAAACATATGAGAAGGAATCTGTGAGAATTGAAATTAATGATTTAACTCCTCTTGATTCAAGAGAATTTATTGAAAAACAATTGATAAATTATAATGTTAAAAATAAACTTGTGCTGCTCGAAATTTTTGGAACTGTCGAAGGTAAAATTAGTGATATTAAACTTAATGAGACAATTTCTCATCTATATGAAAAAGGAGCTCTTCACGTCTTAAAACATACATATAACCTAAAATCCTCTCTTCTTGAAGAAATGGAACTTAATATTGAAGAAAAATCTGGAGAAGACATAGAATCAGAAGTTTTGGAGATCTTATTAAAAGAAATTTCAAATGAAGAAAAAGAGATGTTTTCTAAATTATTTTCTTTGAATTTGTCTAAACAAGAAGATGAAACTAATCCTCAATTTGAAACAAGAATAATTGAAACTTTTGAAAAAACTTTAAATAGTTAGTACTATTATTAGATTTATGAAAGAAATTCAGATTTTTGGAGATGAAATAAATGTTGATTTTACTCCAACTAAATTTTTTGAAATTTATGGCGTAATGCCTGCTCAAGAATCTGGAAATAAAGAACTTGATGAAATGGCCCGAGAAAGTGGAATTGCTCCGCTTCCTAAAGACATTACGTTACTTTTTAACTCTAAACTACCCAATGTTAAAGACTTGGTTAAAAGGAGACTAGAAAAAAACGAGTCACAAAGACTCTATGAAATGGAGTTTGTTAATTATCCTAATCCGCAAGACTTCCAATTTGAAGGAAAAGAAATTATTTTAGATAGTCCTGAGTTTAGGGAAATTGATTATAATCCAACATATAAAATTCAAGATATTGAAGTGCCACAAATTCAAAGTATTTCAAATTATCAACTCCCTTTTCAAGATTTAGCTTCTATTTATAGAACTCAAAGAAGTTTTGGTTACGGACTTGAATCAAAAATAGGATCTTATCAACCTTATTATAGAAGAAGATATTAATTATTTAATTTGAATTGATTAAGATAACCCTCTTCCATACATAACAATTTGTTTCACAAATTCTTAGTCGTAAATTGACTACTTTAGTTTGAACTGGTTCACGTAATCAATTTCCATATCGTGCATTTCTGAAGGAATGATTAAACAAAGTGGTTCTTTTAGAACTTCTTTTTTATCATATTCTATTAATTCTTGAAGTGTTCCATAAATTATTTTCTCATCATCAAAGCCTAATCTTGAACAAATAATTGCCTTGGTCTCTTCATCAAGCATAAAAGCATCCTTTTCTTCAATTTCTTCTTCGTCAATCATTAATTTTTTTACATCAAGTAAAAACTGCATTGCTTTATGTGCTGTCAAATATTTATCATGTCCTTTGTTTGCTATATCATTACTTGGATTCAAATCCAGAAGGAAAACTGAATGTGCTCCTATTTTTTCATTATCTATTAAATACATAAGTGGAGTTCTTGGCATAAATTTCTCTGAAAAAAATGGAATTGATGTGATTTTACCAAATTTGTAAAACTGTAATCCTGTTTTTGTTAACTGGTTTGCAATTGATACATTATTGTAAACTTTAGTTTCTATTCCTAATTCTTTTGCTCTTAATAAAAGGTCTGTATGAGTTGTTGCAATAAGTGGATCTCCTAGAACTAAAAGAGCTATGTCTTTATCTTTTGAAGGTTTTAAAATTAAATCTTCAATTTTTGATTCTATATCAACTCTATCGCAAATAGTAATCTTTTTATTAATAAATTTCTCTAATTCTTCAAATGAATCTTGATAAAATGAAGTATAGTATTCTAAAAATATTTCTTTAGACTTTTTAATTGCTTCAAGTTGCTGCGTGTTGATGTGTTCTTTCTTTGCACCAATACCAATTAAATGTAACATAAGAATTAGAAATAAATTAGGTTTTATAAGATTTTTACTTTTTTCTCATAATTTTTCCAGCAATTTTAGCTGAAAGTGATTTTGGAACTAAATGAGCTGCAGCTGCTCCAACTTTATTTTGAGCTCCGCAAACAACTACTCGTTTTCTGTTAATTATGCAATCATCAAAACAAATTTGTGCAACTTCTTTAGCGCTCATAACTCCTTTTCCTTCAAACATTCCATTTTCAACACTTGCAACTTTATCAAAATTAGTCTTTGTAAGGCCAGGACATAAAGTTGAAATAGATACATTTTCTGTTTCAATTTCTTCGTTGATTGCTTCGCTAAAATCTAGAACGAAAGATTTAGTTGCTCCATATGCTGCCATGTAAGGAAGTGGTTGAAAGGCTGCAGTTGATGCTACATTTACAATTAAACCTTTATCCTCTTTTAACATATCAGCTAAAAATAATCTTGTTAGTTTAACTAGTGAAGTTACATTTAGATTTATCATGTTTGTTAACTCTTCTAAGTTATTTTCTTTTACTTCTCCATAAAGTCCAAAACCTGCATTATTAACTAAAATATCAACTTTTAATTTAGATTTTTTTATCTTAGAATGAAGTTTCTCAGCAGAATCAATTTCAGATAAATCTTGTTCAATTACAGTTACTTTAGGATTATATTTATTTGTTTCAAATTCTTTTTTTAATCTATTTAGTTTAGCTTTGTTTCTGGATACTAAGATTAAATCGAATTTATCTTGAGAGAGAATTCTTGCAATTTCCTCTCCAATTCCTGATGAGGCTCCTGTTATTAGAACTGTTTCTTTTTTTGCCATGAAAAAATAAATTTACATAAATATATAAAGCTTGTTTTCTAAGGAAAATAAAATGAAAAGAAGACATAACTGGAGATACGCTCTTGATACACAGTCTGAAGTATTTGATGCTTTAGGCGTTAGAGAAAATACTGTTTTTAGATGTGTGAACGGATTTCTTCTCCCTGTGTGGTTTGATTTTAATGTAAAAAGAAAAATGCCTATTGCCCTTGATCCTAAACTTGAGGAATATTTAGTTGAAAAACAGACTAAGGTGTATAAAAAATGTCCTGAAATTTTGGTTAGAACTTTAAGTGAATTTACTGAAGACTTTCCTAGACATTTTCCTGGAAGTACTGGATACCTATTAGAAGAGGAAAATAATCCTTGGTTTGATGATTGCTTTCATTCAAATCATAATAAAAGTAATGTTTGGGAAGAAGAAAATGCGAGATTTCCTTTAAGATTGATTCGTAAAAAATTTCTTTATGCTCCAAATGATCCTGACAATAAAAGATATAGATTAAATCAATATGTCATTAAAGTTGAAACACTATTTGAAAAACATGGAAATCCTTTTGTACCTAATTAAATATCTTCTTTTCTAAAAATTCTTTACTTACTTTTTTGTAGTCTCCTGGTTTTAAATCTAAACCTTTCAAATCTAAATTTCCTATCTTGATTCTTTTTAAAGCAACAACTTCATAATTCAACTTTTCAAACATACGTCTAATTTGTCTTTTTCTTCCTTCTGATAATTCTACAACATATCTTTTTTCACCTATTTTTCTTATAGTGCAAGGTCTTAATTTGAAATCTTCTAGCTTTACTCCTTTTTCTAAAATTTTCTTGTCAAAATCACTTAACTCTTTATCTAAATCGGCAATGTATTCTTTAGTTATTTTTGATGATGGGTGTATTATTTTTTGTGCAAATTGTCCATCATTTGTTATAATTATTAAACCTCCTGTTTGTTTGTCTAATCTTCCAACTGAAAAAAGATTTGGTCTTTTATCTTCTTCTTTTATTAAATCAAAAATTGTTTTTCTACCTAATTCATCTTTTTTAGATGTTACAAAACCTTTTCTTTTATTTAGAATTATATATGTGAATTTTTCTTTTGAGATTTTTATTCTTTTATTATCAACTGTAATAATGTCCTCTTCTGTATATTGATCGCCTAGAGAGATTATTTTATTATTTACTTTTACTCTGCCTTGTTCTATTAGTTCTTCAGCTTTTCTTCTTGAACAAAGGCCGGCAAGTGCAATTAATTTTTGTACACGCTGTTTTTGCATAGAATTGTTATTGTTTGTTTGTTTAAAAATGTGGGCTAAATCAAAAATTAAATAAGATTGCCTAAATCTACGCTATCGTTTGAGTCTTCTAAATACTCATCTTCCACTCCTTCATAAATCTCTTCTCCAATTTTTTCATTTTCAGATTTAATTTCATTTTTTTCTTGAAAACTGTTCTTGGAAGAATAAAAATAGGAAAATGAATAAAATACTTACTTTGTACATTGTTTATGTATACTAGTTTGTTATTTAAATCAGTTTGTATTTCCCATAACCTTTAAAAATCATAAGAATTCTATATTTCTACGATGACTTTTGAAAAC
>JBFKKL010000045.1:0-6237 GCA_041631255.1 Candidatus Woesearchaeota archaeon
ATTCTTTGGAATAATTTTGATTTGCGCGGTTGTTTTTTTAGTGTATGTATTTTCTCCTTTATTGTATGATAAGGAAGTTAATGAAGATTTTCCAGTAGTTAATCAAGCTAATACTGTAGATGTTGATTCTAAAGAGGAAAGTGTTGAGTCACAGAGTGAAAGTGTTAATTCAAGTAAAATTGAGGATTTAAATGAAACAGAAGAAAAAAAAGAAAATACTCTACTTTATTTGGGAAGATTTTCAGGGGCAGACTCATTTCATAAAGTGTCCGGAAATGCTTTAGTTTATGAAATTGAAGGCACCAAATACTTAAGATTTGAAAATTTTGAATCAACTAATGGTCCTGATTTGAAAGTTTATTTATCAACAGATACTTCTGCTAGTGATTTTATCAGTTTGGGAGATTTGAAAGGTAATAAAGGAGATCAAAACTATGAATTTTCAGAAGATGTTGATCTTGAGAAATATAAATATGTATTAATTTGGTGTGAACAATTTGGAGTTCATTTTGGGAATGCGGAGTTGAGTTTAGAATGAGAAAAATAGTTATTGCATCAAAAAATCCTGTGAAAATAAATGCAGTTAAAGAAGCATTTGAAAGTGTCTT
Source organism: Candidatus Woesearchaeota archaeon (assembly GCA_041631255.1). Taxonomy (GTDB): domain Archaea; phylum Nanobdellota; class Nanobdellia; order Woesearchaeales; family UBA583; genus UBA583. The sequence continues at coordinate 609 of JBFKKL010000045.1, forward strand.
TGAAGGAGAAGAGTTTGAATTACAAGGAGTTTCCGTAAATTCAGAAGTTCCAGAACAACCGATAGGTGATGATCAGACTTATGAGGGGGCTTATAATAGGGCGTGTAATGCTCAAAAATCTTTTAATCATGCTGATTTTTGGGTTGGACTTGAAGGGGGAATTCTGAAGAAGAATAAAACTTTTGAGGCTTTTGCGTGGATGGTAGTTTTATCTAAAGACAATGTTGGAAAATCTAGAACTGCAACATTTGATTTGCCAAGAGAAGTTTCTAAGTTGCTTGATAAAGGTTATGAACTTGGTGAAGCGGACGACATTGTTTTTAAGAGATCTAATTCCAAACAAGAACAAGGAGCTGTTGGAATTTTGACGAAAGGAGTAGTTGATAGGTCTAGGTTTTATAGGGAAGCTGTAATATTAGCTTTAATACCTTTTGTGAATGAAGAATTATATTAGTTATTAAAAAATCGAAGAATTTATTTTTCCTTCTTTTTAGTAGAAACTTTCTTAGCTTCTTTTGTTGTTTTTTGTTCTAAAACTTTTTTTTTGACTGGTTTTTCAGCAGCTTTTTTTGAATTTGTTTTCTCTGATTTTTTTAATTCAATTCCCTCTACCTTTAGGGCTTCAAGTGCTTCTTTTGTTGTTGCTCCTTTTTTGATTTTTAGAATCTTGTTTAGTGGTTCGATGTGAGTTTTATTAACTTTCTTTCTTCTAGTGTTTCCGTCAACTAGAACATATTTTTCGTCAATTATTTCTATGATAACACAGTGTTTCATAGCATCTCTTCCTGCTGTTTTAATACATAGTCTTCCTACTTCTAACATTTTGCTTAAGTCACCTTAAAAGCACAAATCTGATTTAATCTATTCAGATGCGCTATAAAAAAGAAATAATTTTTGTTTTATAAGACTTTACTCTTCAGCTTCAGAGTTTTTTTTAAGTCTTGTAACATATCCTACAACAGAATTTTTTAGTCTTTTAGAGGGGATAGTTGCGTGTTTGTCAACAACTTCTTTATTTTTTTGAAAGTCGTTAGTAATTTCTCCTTCTGCTTTTTTGTAAATCTTAGTTGCGGACGATTTTACAAATGTTGATTTGATTCTTCCCATAATGAAAACAAGTCTGAGTTCCTTTTTAAAGCTTTCTTTGAAGTATAAGTTCTTTTGAAGGGAATGCATATGTTTTTAAATATGGAAATCCCTAAGTCTACTTACGCTCTTGATGTTAGAAAAGAGTAGTATTTACGAGTTGATAAAAGTAAAATGTCAGAATGGAAAACTCTTAAACAAGAGACTATTGAAGCTGGAGGAAATAATTTTATTGAAATTAGTTTAAAGCAACCTCCTGAAGGAGAGACTACTTTAATTGGGATTTCAAAGGGATGGTATACTCCAGATGAACAAAAAAGGTATAAGGCCAATATTATTTTTAGTAAAGAGAAAAAGGATGAGCTAATCAAACTTTTGCAAGATATTGACAAAGAATAATTTCTTTCAGTATAAAACTTAATCTATGGACAAGTTCAGGATTAAAGTTTTATGGCGAATTATTTGGAATTGGCGTTAAATCCCTCGATTTTTCTTTTTAAATTAATATTTTCAAACAATTTACTCTTTTAAAGATGCGATAAAACTACATAAAAAACTTTTTCTAAGGATTTTCTATGGAAATTATTGATTTAAGTGCAAGACAAATTTTAGATTCGAGAGGAAATCCTACTTTAGAAGTTGAAGTTACATTAATTGATGGTTCAAAGGGAAGTTTTCAAGTCCCATCTGGCGCTTCAACGGGAATTCATGAAGCACATGAACTTAGGGATAAAGATGATTCTAAATATAAAGGAAAATCAGTTATCAAAGCTGTTGAGAATGTTCACAAATTAAAGAAAGATTTACTTTTTAATTCATTTAATCAAAATAATTTGGACAAAGAACTTTGCAGGCTTGATGGAACTGAAAACAAAACTTTACTTGGGGCAAATACTCTTTTAGGAATTAGTTGTGCTTTTGCAAGGGCTTCTGCCAAGTTTCACAATCTTCCTTTGTCTGAGTATTTATATAGAGTTTATTCGGGAAAACCCATGAAGTCAAAAAAACTTCAAGAAATATCGTCTCCTCACTTATTTGCTAATATTATCAATGGCGGATTACATGCAGGCAATGGGCTTAAAATCCAAGAATTCATGATTGTTCCTGATTTAAGAGTTTTTGAAGATAATGTCAGGGCAATTTCAGAAGTATATGCTAATTTGAAAGAAATAATTTCTCAAGATTATTCAAAAGATCAAACTGCAGTTGGTGATGAGGGAGGTTTTGCACCAAATATTTCAACTCCTAAAGAAGCACTTAATTTATTAAATAAGGCAGTTGAAGCTTCAGGATACTCGGGTAAAGTATTTTATGCAATTGATGCAGCAGCTTCAGATTTTTACGATCCTGAGAAAAAATTATATGAAGTTGAGAAGGGTAAAAACCTTTCATATAAAGAACTTTCAGATTATTATAATGACTTGATTAAAACTTATCCTTTGATTTCTATTGAGGACCCTTTCTCAGAAGATGATTTTAAGGCTTTTGAGTATTTTCAGAAGAAGGTTAAGGCTCTTGAATTTGTAAATCCTTTAACTAAAAAAAAAGAAATTTTAGTTGTGGGAGATGATTTATTAGTTACAAACCCCAATCGGATTGCACTTGCTATGAATCAAAAACTTTGTAATTCTCTTTTACTTAAAATTAATCAGATTGGAACTTTATCCGAAGCTCTTGATGCACATAGACTTTCTGAAAAAGCAAGATGGCACACAATTGTTTCTCATAGGTCAGGTGAAACCACAGACGACTTCATTGCGGATTTATCTATTGCTTTGAATTCTTCAATTAAATTAGGGGCTCCTTGTAGGGGAGAAAGAGTTGCAAAATATAATAGGCTTCTAAAAATATTGCAATAACTCTATTTTCTAATTTTTCAGGAGTGAATAACTATTAAATGTATTTTCTAGATAAAAACCTATATGAGTACAAAATCTTCTTTGAGTTCAGATTTAGATTTAGTGAAAGAATTTGAACAATTAAAACTTAAACAGAAACTTCTTATTGAGTCCTTGCATAAAAAAAAGCTTTCTGAAGAGAGTGAACAGATGATTCAGCTTTCAAACAAGGTTGATTTCTTAGTGAAAATTTTTAAGGAAGCTCAAAACTTGGATAATACAAATACTGAATTTACACAAATTGAAGAAAAACTAAATTCTTTGTCTGACTCAATGACTGCATTTGAAGAAAAGTTTACTGCTTTTCAAGAAGAAATTAGTTCTAAAATTGATGCTTTGAGTAAAAGAAATATTTCTCCTTCTATGTCATCAAGTGATAACTTAGATAGTTCAAATACCAATCTTCCTCCAAAACCTTCTTTTAGCACTCAAAAACCAGTTGAGACACAGAAAAATCATTCTACTTCTGTTCTTCCTGATGTTGATTCAAAGATAACTACACAGAGTTCTTCAAACGAGAGTTCTTCAGATGTTGAAATTCAAAAAGAAAAGAAAAAGAAGTGGTTCTAGAAATATGGTTTCAAAGAAAAAAATATTAGAAGATATGAAAAAATACAATAGTGCCTTAGAAAAGCATGTTTCTTCAATTGATCCTTCTCTACTTGAGGAAAAAGCTTTAAACTCGGGAGTTGATTCAGCAAACAAGGAATATTTCACACTTCTATCGGGGAATTTAGTTGATGTTAGAACTGAACTTGCACTTTTAAGAAAGAATTTATCTAATGATGTTGAGTCAATGATTATGAGGTCTGTCGAGAATTCTCATTTAAAAGTTGAACACACTTTGGCAGCTTTTCAATCTAAGATAACTTTAGAGGTTAAAAGAGCAACTTCTCACGTCTTTGATGACTTTAGTGAAGAGTTTCATAAAATTAAAGAGGACATTAAAGAAGTTAAACTTTCTCAAAATAAAATGGCTATGTCTTTTGAGACTTTAAAGGGAGTTTTTGAAGATAATTCTGAATTTTTAACTGAAGAACATAAGAATCACAAGCTAATGCTTACAAAAATTCAGTCTTCAATAAATGATTTGCCAGCTTCCTTTGAATTAGATACTATTGATTCAATTGATAAGAAGTGTGACTTTTTAGAGAAAGAACTGCATAAAAGATTTTTAGTTCTTGAGAAATATATTGAAGATTTTGCTACGAAGTTAGATATAAATATGAAATCTTCAAAAGAACTTGAGAAAAGAATTATGATTTCAAATAAAGAAGTAGAAGAAAGAAAAATTGAAACTCCTATGGAGAAAAAATTGTTAAGTGAATTTTCAAATTTAGGAGAACTTGAAGAAGAAAATCCTTTTAGGGAATTGACAACACTAGGAAATAAAGAAAGAACTCAAAAATTTATAGATATTGACGCAAGATTGCAGAAATTGAGTAGTATGAAGGAAAACTAAATTTTAAGTACAGAATAGTAGTGAAAAACACATATAAAATCAAATCTTGCGTTCGTTACTATCTATATTTTATAGAAAAATGGTATTTAATAAAAAAGCAATAAGTCCAGTTGTGGCTACTGCACTACTTTTAGTTGTTGCAGTTGTTGCAGTTGTAGGTTTTCAGGCCTGGTTCAATACGTACCAGAGTGGTCTTCAGACTCAAGCAGAATCACAATCTGCGGCAGTAGTTACAATTGAAAGGTTGGAAGCTACAGCAGGAAATATTTACATTAAAAATGGTGGTGACACTGCAGTTTCTGCTTCACAAATCAGAGTTACAAATTCATCAGGAACTCAACAATGTGTTAAGTCAACTTCATCATCATTAACTGCAAGTACAGTTTCTAACTTTAGTATTTCAGGTTGTGGTCTACTTGTTGGAACTACGTACAATGTTATTGTAGTTACAGGAGATGGTGTATTCTCTGAAGAAGAGATTGCAAGATAAAGAGTTATGAAAAATTCCAAGGGAATAGTTAATTTGAGTATTTTTCCCTTGATTGTAATAATTTTTCTTTTTTTGTTTTTGTTTGTTTTCTATTTTGTTCAAACACAAGAAAAAATTGTTTCAGATATAGTGTCTAATCAAGAGTTATTCTACAGTACTTCTTCATTTAGATCTGAAATTATCCAATTGATTTCTCAAGAAAATTCTTCTTTAATTTATCAAAATATTTACGAAAATGAGAATATTGAATTTATCCTTTATGAAGATAATATAAATGCAACAAAAATTGATTCTTATAATATTGTTTCTTATCAACTAAAATCATTGGGAATTAGATTTTGTTCTTCGTATGAAATTTCTCCTTTATTGCAAACAAATTTCACATTTAATGGGAGTTGTATAATGTTAGTTTCTTAGAAACTACTTTTTAATTACACACCACATTCTTAAAAAATGGGTATTGGAGCATATTATGTTTTTTCTTAAAAATAATAAGAAAGGTATTTCAGAGGTTATTTCTTTTATTCTTTTGACCTTAATAATTGTTGTTACTTCTTCTGTCGCTTATTATTTTTCTCAATCTTTACTTGATGATAATCTCCAAGTTAGGGATGAAGAGAATATGAAGTTGTATTTGAAAAAACTCTCTCTTAAAACTGAAGAAATTACGGCTTTTGATGGAGTTTCAACATC
>JBFKKL010000046.1:0-6233 GCA_041631255.1 Candidatus Woesearchaeota archaeon
ATAGCAAAAAACAAGCCCAAAAAGTTAGATGAAAGTTTTAATGCTCGGATGGGAATTTCCACCTTATTTTGTAGGAGGTGTTGGAATAGTCTGCTATGAAATGACAAGAGCATTACAGTCAAGAGATGATGTTGAAATTGAGTATGTTATGGCCTATGGTCCAAAGGATAAGAAAAGGAAAGGAAATCTTACGATTGCAAGTGCTAATGTTGACAAATTAAGAGATTTGAAAGTTAAAGAAGTTCCAACTATGATGTATAACTATGATTCCTGTGAATCATACAGTACAAGGTATGAAGAAGCTTTAACTCACTTTAGTGGGACTGAACATAAGGATATAAAGCAGATTTATGGAGCTAATCTAATTGAAGAAGTTTATCTTTATGCAAGAAGGGTCGCTGCACTTTATTCAGATTATGAATCTTTTGATGTAATTCATGCTCATGATTGGACAACTCTTCCTGCTGCTCTTCTCTTAAGAAAACTTACTGGAAAACCTGTGGTGTTTCATGCTCATATAACTGAACTTGATAAGACGGGAGGGAATGGAGGACATCCTAAAGTTTTTGAAATTGAAATGGAAGGATTAAGGCAAGCAGATTTAATAATTTCAGTAAGTAATTTTACTAAACAAAGATTGATTGCAAATTATGGAGTTGATCCTTCGAAAATTAGAGTGGTTCATAATGGTGGAGTTAGTGATTTGAAAAAGAGTTTAGAAGATTTACATCATGCTTTTAAAAAAGATAAAATTGTTTTGTTTGCTGGACGTATGACACTTCAAAAAGGGCCAGAATATTTTTTACATGCAGCAAGAAGAGTTTTAGAATATGAGCCTAATACAAAATTTGTTTTGGCAGGCGGAGGAGATATGCTAACTCAAATGATTGAACTTTCAGTTGAACTTGGAATTGAAAAAAATGTATTTTTTCATGGTCCTTTTTCAAGAGAGGAAGCAGACAAATTTTTTTCACTTGCTGATGTGTTTGTGATGCCATCTGTTTCTGAGCCTTTTGGAATTGTCCCTCTCGAGGCTCTTGCAAAAGGAACTCCTACTATAGTTTCAAAACAATCAGGAATTTCAGAAGTTTTAACAAATACATTTAAAGTTGATTTTTGGGATATTGATGAGATGGCTCATAAAATTCTTGCACTTTTGAGATATGATGATTTACATGAACATATGAAATATTTGGGATATGAGGAGTATGATAATTTTAGTTGGGAAAAACCAGTAAGTGAGATTGTAAATGTTTACAAGGAGCTTGTATTAAGATGACTAATTCAATTTTTGGAACTAGTGATAAAGGAGATGAATTTAAAGAGAAAGTAGAAATTCATTCCAAAACTTTACTGACAGTAATTGAAAGACAAAAGGATTTAGAGTCCTCACTTGATTTCTTGGGAGAGAAGTTAGATTTAGTTGACCATAATGCTATATCAAATTTTAAGAAACTATTTTCTGAACTTAAGCATTTAAGGGATGAGATTCAAGATTTGAGAGAAGATATTGGGATATTGAAGGAATTTGATGAGAAAGTTCAAAAACAGATGAGACTTGTGAGTTCAAAAGATGAAGTATCTAAACTTGAAAAATATATTGATTTGTGGAGTCCTATGGATTTTGTAACAAGGACAGAACTTGATGAATATAAAGACAATTTCAAAAAAGAGCTTGAAGAAGTTATAAAAGAATTTTTAGAAAAATAAAATTTATTTTCCTATTAATATAACAAATATACCTAGTACTAAGAAGAACAAGAACATCGCCCAAGTATCATCACTAACATTTAGAAATTTTTCTTCAGGAATATCGATTTCTGCTCCGTAATTTGTTGATGTGTTAACATCTAAGGTCGAGTTAGTTTTACCATCTTCAAATTCATTATTTAGGGCGAAAAATGATTTAGCAAAGACTACAAGAAATATTAAGATTAATACTCCTGCTACAACTTTCATATTAACCATTTTCCCTATTTCATCAAGTTTAACTCCAAGAAACATAAGTAGGAAAACTATTACAAACATAATGATTAAAATGATTGCAAACAAATTGAATGCGTATGATACTGCATAAGTTACAACTCCTGAAAAGGATACTATTACTGCTGCCAAAAGAGCAAGAACTGCGTTAATTTTCTCATCAGAGATTAATGCAACTTTTTTTAGAATTGCATAAATTAGAACGTATATGAAAATAGCTACAATAAGTATTTTCATGTAATCAGTGAATCCTAGGACTGCTTCCATCTATTTAGTTTTTCAGAAAGACATCTTTATAAATTTTCTTATTTTAATTTAATTATGCGTTTTTTATCAAATAAAGAAAAAAAACAGTTAAAAGAAAAATTATTGAGGGATTACTCTTTTGATAAGAAAGATGAAGTTAAAGAGGATAAAGGAATTTATTATTTAAATTCAGTTCCATTTTTAATTGAAATTGATGGAATATTGGTTCCTCATTTGAAATCTGTTAAAACTGATTCTCATAAGTATGTTATGGTTGATCACGGAGCAGTTCCTTTTTTAATTAAAGGGGCTGATATGATGAGACCAGGAATTACTCATATTGATTCAGGAATTTTGGAGGGTGATTTGATTTTAATTAAAGATGAAGTTCATAAAAAAGCGCTTGCTTTTGGATTTGCTCTTTTTAATTCTGAAGATATGGAAAAACAAGAGAAAGGGAAAAGTGTGAAAGTTTTGCATTACGTTGGAGATGGATTTTATTAATTGAGTTACAAATATTTTTAAATTTATTAATTAATGAAAGGAGTAATGTTTTTTAGAAAAGCCATAAGTCCTGTTGTAGCAATTGCTTTATTATTGATTATTAGTGTAGTTTCTGTTGTATCTTTTCAAACTTGGTTTAGTAATTATAATTCAGGTTTAGCAAAAAATGTGGAAACAAAGGATGGAGCAGTATTTGGAAGCGGAGATTCAGAAGTTCAAATTCTTGATTTAATTGGGGATGATTTATATTTGAAAGGTTCTAGTACTCATGATGTTAATGTTACAGATATAATTATTGACAAGAGTAGTTGTGGCATTTCAGTAGTGGTTTCTAAGGGCCAGTCCCAAGCAGTTAATGTTGGTAATTGTGTGGATAGTAATGCTCAATCAAATAAACCTGATATTGTAGTTCTTACAAATGGGAATGTGAGGTCAAAGAAATTTTATGTGAAAAATCTTTATTCTTCATCTTGTACTATTGGAAATGTTACAGTAAATAATGGACAAAATTATACATTTTATAATTCTTCATCAGTTCCTTATGGATCTAGTTGTTCGAGTCAAGTTAGAACTTGCAGTGAAGGAACTTTAAGTGGAGATTCAAGTTACAGTTATGAAAGTTGTAGTATGGATGCTCCAACAACAGATTTTTATTTACATTTAAATGGAGTTACTGTTGTTTGTGATGCTGCAGCAGCAGGTGAGAGTGGTATTGTAAATAGCATTAATTATACTAAAAGAACATCTGGCCAAATAAATACTACTAATTCTAACACAACTTGTACAAGTGGAATTACTAATATGGATAATCTATTTTGGTCTCAAGGGTCATTTAACCAAGATGTTAGTTCTTGGGATGTAAGTTCAGTTACAAGTATGTATAGACTTTTTGGAAATGCTAACATATTTAATCAAAGCTTACAATATTGGAATACAACTTCTGTAGTAAATATGCAAGAATTGTTTTTTGCAGCTTTTGATTTCAATCAAAATATAAGTAATTGGGATACAAGTTCTGCTACAAATATGGCAGCTATGTTTTATGATGCTCGAGATTTTAATTATGATATTAGCTCTTGGGATACAAGCCAAGTTACAACTTTTTATAGGATGTTTTATAATGCTGATAATTTTAACCAGCCAATTGGCAATTGGAATACTAGTAAAGTTACTTCTTTGAGACAAATGTTTGATAGTAATGATGGATTTAATCAGCCACTAAATAATTGGGATGTTAGTTCAGTTACTGATTCTTTTGAACTTTTTAGGTATGCAACAACATTCAATCAGCCATTAAATAATTGGAATGTTAGTGCTATGACTAATATGGCTAGGATGTTTAGACATGCACATGCGTATAATCAAGATTTAAGAGGTTGGTGTGTATCTCATCAACCTACAGAGCCAACTTGGTTTGCAACATCAGCACCTATTGATTCTAATGGGTTAAAACCAATTTGGGGAACTTGTCCTTAGATTAATAGGGTATGATTTTATGGCCTATTAATTTTTTATTTTCATAAATAAATTTTCCTGAGAAAATAGTGTCCTTAAATACCAAAGGGAGAAATATTTTATCTCCTTCCCATAAGTTTAATTTTAGGAGTTTATCATTATTGATCCATTCTAGTTTGCCCTCTTCACTTTCAATTATTTTTCCTTCAAATTCTTTTGTTGTGAAAACAAATACTATCCAATCTTCATTTTGGAGAAATTTGGGGAATGTTAAGATGCCTTTTAATTTAGGGTTTTTAATTTTTAGTCCTGTTTCTTCAAGCGTTTCTCTAATTGCACACTCTTCAGGAGACTCTCCATCTTCAATTTTTCCTCCAACTCCATTATATTTGCCTTCATGAATATCTTCTTTCTTTTTTATTCTATGGAGCATTAATGTTTTGTTTTCTCTTTGAACATAAACTAAACTTGCAAGTTTCATTACGAATTTTTGTTTATTATATTATATAAAGTTTTACTATAAGAGCAAATATTATAAATGGATTAATATCTTTTTTACTTATGAAGTCAGTTTTGACTTTATTTTAGCTTGGCGGGATCGCATAATCCGGTATTGCGCAAGACTTGAAATCTTGTTCCATTTGGAATTCTGGGTTCAAATCCCAGTTCCGCCGTTTTATTAATTCTAGGAAAATAATAAATCTTTATATACTAATAATCTAAAATTTTTTCATGCAGTATTATAGAGAAGATATAGATTCATGTTTTAAGGAGCTGAACACTTCCATTCATGGTCTTGAGCAAGTTGATGCTAATCATAGATTAAAAGAACACGGATTAAATCAATTAATTTCTACAAGTAAGATAAATATATATAAAATTTTTCTTAATCAGTTTAAATCCTTTATAATTTACATACTTTTGTTTGCAGTTATTTTGTCGTTTGCTTTACAACATTATGTTGACGCAGTTTTAGTTTTAGTTATTTTAATTGCTAATGCTTTAATAGGATTTTTCCAAGAACTTTCAGCCCAAAAATCTCTTGAAGCTTTAAAGAATTTATCTAAGCAAAGACAGACGAATGTTTATAGAGGTAAACAGCTAATTAAAGTTGATATTAAAGATTTAGTTCCAGGAGATGTTATCTTTTTAGAAGCGGGGGATAATGTGCCTGCAGATTGTAGAATTATTGAAGCTAGAAATTTAAAAGTTAAAGAATCTCAATTGACAGGTGAATCACTTCCTGTATCGAAAAGATCTGAAAAAATGGACAAACTTCTTCAAATTTCAGATCAAAAAAACATGTTATTTTCATCAACTTTAATTGAAGAAGGTTCAGCTAAAGCATTAGTTGTTAGAACGGGTATGCTTACAGAAATTGGAAAAATTTTCAAAATGGTTGAAAAAAGTGATGAAGAAGAAAAACTAACTCCACTTCAGCAAAGACTTGAAACCTTCGGACAAAAATTGGGAGGAGTTATTATTGTTATTTGCTTGTTAACTTTTGCTATATTACTTTTTACTAAAGGTTTTTCCTCAGATAATTTAATTATATTTGGCCTTGTTGCAGTATCATTAGCTGTTGCTGCTGTTCCTACTGCACTTCCAGCTGTTGTTACAATTGCACTTTCAATTGGTGTTAAAAGACTTCTGAAAAGAAAGGCTTTAGTTTTGAAATTATCATCAGTTGAAACTTTGGGGTCTTGCGATGTTATTTGTACGGACAAGACAGGAACATTGACTAAAAATGAGATGACTGTAACTGATACTTGGGTATTTGGAAAAGCTGCTAAAATTGAAGGCGCAGGATATAATCCTCAAGGCCATGTAAGTTTAAAGTTAGATTCTTTACTTTATAAAATAGGTTTGTATTGTAATAATGCATCGCTTTTTAAGAAAGAGGGGATGTGGAAAATTTCGGGAGATCCTACTGAAGCAGCATTAATTGTATCAGCTAAAAAAAGTGGTCTTGAAGAAGGAAAAATACCTAGATTAAATGAATTACCTTTTGATTCATCCAGAAAGATGATGAGTGTTTTAGTAAA
>JBFKKL010000047.1:0-6219 GCA_041631255.1 Candidatus Woesearchaeota archaeon
GAGAAGAAAGAATTAAAAACTTAGGGTCCCTTCCCCCGACAACTCTAACCTCATCAGGAGGGTCACTTACTATTGCAAAATATAAACTGTTTGTATCTGAAGATGCCCCTATTGGTGAAAATTCAATAAAAGTTGTTATTAATGCTGACGGGATATTAACTGAATATGAATTCATGGTATTAGTTCAAGATAGAAACCCAACACTTTTTATTGAAAATGTTGAATTATCTGAAATTGAACCTGGAAAAAGTGAAACAATGAAATTAACCTTAAAAAATTCAAATTCAATTAACCTAAAAGATGTTGTTCTAACACTTGATTTAGATGATGTTGATGATAAAGTGCTCTCAACAAAAGGAAGTAATCAAGTAGTTATTGGGAATATTGCTGCAAAAAGTTCAAAAGAAATCAAATTTGATTTAACTGTAAGTCCTGAAGCAGAAGCTAAACCGTACTTGTTGCCTCTTGAAATTAACTATGAGGATTCACTGGGCAATGTATTTACAAAAACAAGTCAAGTTGCAGTGAGAGTATATTCTAAGCCAGATTTAAGTGTAAAACTTGATTCTCAAGAAAACTTGGGCGTTGGGCGAGGAAAAGTAACTTTTGCAATAGCCAATCCCGGAACTTCAACTATTAGAGGAGTTGAATTAGAACTAATGGATGGAGAAGGTTATACTGTGGTTGATGGAGATTATAACTATGTTGGAGATTTGAATCCTGATGACTTCCAAACAATCCAAGCTGATGTTTACGTTAGCGATTTAAAAGCTAAACCTTTGAAATTAAAGGTTTCTTATGCCGATAGCTATAATAATCAAAAAGAAGAAATGTATGAACTTCCTATGAAATTATATACTGCTTCTGAACAAAAAGAATTAGGGTTAGTTACTGAATCAACAAATGTTGGAACATACTTAATTGTTCTTTTGATAATTGGTGGTGTGTTCTTCTATTATATAAAAAGAAAAAACAATAAACGAAAATAAAAAATTCGTTTAGCATAAAAAACTAGAATAAAGTGGTATATACAGACCTTATAGCTCATGTAATCAAAGACATGAAAGCAAAGAAGTTTTCTTCTTTTCTTACGTTCTTTGCAATTAGTTTAGGAATTTTTGCTATTTTTCTAATTTTTCTTTTGAGTATAGGGTTTGAAAATTCTGTTGAAAATGAATTTGCAAAACTTGGGACTAATAGATTATATATAAGCCCAACTGGATCTAATTTTGGTTCAAGTGATGGCGTTATAACTCTAACTGATGAGGATGTTGATTTTATTAAAAACAAAGCTTATATGACGAATGCTTATGGGTATTATTTAGAAAGACCACAAATAAAATTTGGTAATGACATAGAATCAGCACAAGGTTTTGGCGTTCATTTTAGTGATGATTTTTTTAAAGATTTAAATGTGGAAGTTGAGTTTGGAAGACTTCCTAAAAGTAATGAGAAATATGCAGTTTTAGTTGGAGCAAAAGCAGCTACAGATGAATTTGATAAAGAAATTCCTGTAGGTGCAAATTTATATATTAAAGATACTAAATTCAAAGTAGTTGGAATACTGAAAACACTAGGAAATGATCAAGATGATTCTTCTTTTTTCTTTTCAAATGATGGATTTAGAGAGCTTTATACGGATAAAAAAGAGGTCGCAATAATTGATGCCATAGTTGATGAAGGTTATGATGTTGATAATGCAAAAGAAAATTTGCAATTGGCCCTTGATAATAGGTTAGGAGAAGAAAATGTTGAAGTTATAACTCAAGCCCAGCTTCTTGATCAATTTGGAGTAATACTTGGAATTATACAATACACATTAGGTGGAATTGCTTTTGTTGCACTTTTAGTTGGAGCATTTGGAGTGATTAATACAATGTATGTTGTAGTTACCGAAAAAACAAAAGAAATTGGAATTATGAAATCAATTGGTGCTAGAAATTCGGATATATTGTTTATGTATGTTTTTATGGCAGGCCTTTTTGGTTTTTTGGGAGGAATATTGGGAATAGCTTTTGGGATAGTTGGAGCATTTGGATTTGAAATTGCAGCTAAGGCAGCAGGATTTGGTTTTTTAGAAATCACCGTTGATCCACTTATTGCACTTGGAATGTTATTATTTGGATTTTTAGTTGGAGCTATATCAGGATATTTGCCAGCTAGAAAAGCTTCACAATTAACAATAGTTGACACATTAAGAAAATGAACAAAGTTAATTTAATTAAAACCAAAGAATTTCTTAAGAAATTGTTGAGGACATTGAGGAAATAAAATGAAATTAAATGATGCTATAATATTTGTACTCAAAAATATGATTGAGAAAAAATCAAGAGTGTTTTTAACAGTTTCAGGTATAGTTATAGGTATTTTTACTTTTGTTTTTTTTGTTTTAGCATCCCAAGGTTTATCAAATGCTATTGCTTCACAGTTTTCTTCATTCGGAGTAAATGTTTTAGTTGTAAGTCCTGTAAGTAGTGGCGGAATAACAACAGGGCCTCCGACAGGTTCAGGACTGACCGATACTGAAATTGCAAAAATTAGATCTGTAACTTCTGACACAAGATATATCGCGCCTGTTATTTTTTATAATGGACAATATGAATATGGCCGTGAAAAAGCTGTTATAACTTCTCTTGCTTACCCTGATGAATATTGGGATGATGCTTCTGAAGATATTGGAATTGAAATGGAAAAAGGAAGATTCTTAAGGCCCGGTGATAAGGGAGTTGCAGTTGTTGGAGCTAAAACTGCTAGAGATGCTTTTTCAAGAGAACTTGATATAGGTTCTTCAGTAAAAATTAATGATAGAAGTTATAGAGTTATTGGAATAATTAAAGAGAGGGGCGATTTATTTGTTGACTCTTCACTTCTTTTAACTTTTGATGACATTAAATTACTATCAGGACAAGATACATATTCTGGAATTAGGGTGAGCTTTACTGAGAATGCTGATTTGGAATTAAATAAAGAAGCAATACTTAGAAGACTAAACCCTAATAATGATGAGAAAACAGTTTCAATTACATCGCCTGATCAAGTAATAGAACAATTTAATTCTATCTTGGGAGTTTTAACAATGATTATATCATTTGTTTCATCAATAGCGCTACTTGTTGGAGGAATTAATGTCATGAACACCATGTATTCAAATGTACTTGAGAGGACTAATGAAATTTCTGTTATGAAAGCCATGGGTGCTAGAAATGAGGATGTGCTGAAACTATTTCTATTTGAAAGTTCCGCCCTAGGTTTTATAGGGGCCTTTATAGGTTTTATTATGGCTTATGGACTTGCAAAAGGATTATCATATATAATAACTAATGTTGCTAAGTTTAATGTTCCAGTGTACTTTGATTTAAACTTATTTGTTTTAGTCTTAATTCTAACAACACTTTTTGCTGCCCTTTTTGGAACTTACCCTGCACTTAAAGGAGCAAATGTTAATCCTGCCGACAACTTAAGAGACGAGTAAATAAACTTTATAAATAAAATAATTAATTTTTTCTTATGAATAAGAAGGCAGTACATCCAATTATTGCAGTAGGTTTGTTATTTGTTGTTGCAGTGGTCGGAGTAGTTGCCTTTCAAACTTGGTTTAATTTATATCAAGGAGAAGTGCAGAACCAAATAGAATCTAAAGATACTGACTCAATTCAAACTAAAATAGATAGAATTGTAAATGATGAACTTTATTTTAATAATGGTTTTAGTAATTTGAATATAACAAGCATCAAAGTTAATGGGACTTCTTGTGCGATCAATGGAACTTATTCTAAAGGTTTACAGAACATAAATTTAAGTCCTTGCGGAATTAATGTCTCAAAAGGAACTGTTGAAATTGTTATTTATACTAATAGAGGAACTTTCTCAAAAAAAGAATTTTTTCATAATCAAGTAACTTTGGGAACTCCTCCAACTCCTCCTCAAGTTTATTATACATCCTGTAAAGCAATTTTAGATAATGGCTCTTCAACTGGCGATGGCACATATACAATTGATATTGACGGAGATGGAGGAAATGAACCTTTTGAAGTTTATTGTGATATGACAGATAATGGAGGAGGTTGGACATTAGTTGCAGTTGGTCAAGAGTTAAAAACAAATCAAATGAGTTATGGAAATTCTGCAGTAAATACTGTTACAGCTCCAAATCAAACCACTCATGGCAAATTAGCATTTTCTATGTGGAATCAATTAGGAAATATAACTAGGTGGCAAAATAATGTAGGAACTACTATTTACTATTCAAGACATGGTAATTTATCAATAACACTTGATGGTTGGAGTAATACATATAGAAATGAACCTTTACCAGATTGTAGTTTGGATATGATTTCTTGGTCAACAGGTAGAGATTATCATGTAGTCGACTGTTATAGTTTAGGAAATTCACACCAATATGTTGCTTGGTACTGGAATGCAAACCCAAATGGTGACACTTCGGATTTATATATTATGAATGAAGGAGGTTCTGCTTGGGTTAGATTCGGATAATAAAGGTTGGAACTTAATCAAATATTTTATAAAGCATTCAAAATTAATTTTGACTATGGATAAGTTTAGTGAAGTTCTAAAAACAGAAAACTACTGCGAATCGTTAATATCTTCAACTAATCAAAAAGCTCAAGAAGAGTTAGTAGATTTCAAAAAAAAACTTCAAGAAAGGAAAGAATCTATTAAAGAAGAATTGAAAAGAAATTATGAAATTGAGTTGACAAATAGAATTTCGAAACTTGAAGAAGATTTTGAAAAGAAATCTGAGGAAATTAAGAATTCATCTTCAAATTTATTAGATAAACCTAATCCTGATGAAATATCTGAAAAAATTGTAAATAAATTATTAGAAAATGTTTAAACCCGAAGTTATGAAAAAGGTAAATCTTTTTCTTCTTGAAGAAGATGTATCGAAAATAAGCCGTATATTATACGATTTAGAATTAATTGAATTTTTCTCAAATCAAGAGAAAGGTTTTGAAAAATATGAGAGAGAAGATATAAATGAACTTTCAAAAGAGCTTTTAGGCCTTAGAAGTGCAATAACTATCTTGAAAAAATTTTACACTAAAACAGATGGAAAACTTCAAGAAAATATTATAGAAAAAACTCACGACTTGAATGAAAAGTTAAAGAAAATAGAGAAAGACATTTTACACTTCAAAGATGAAGAGAAAAGACAAAGAGTTCTAAAAAGACTTAGAATAAAAGAAGATGAACTTAAAAAGAAAACTTTAGTAATAGGATTTTTATCAAGGTTCAGTTCGAAAAATACTGATTATTTCAAAAATAATAATATTCCATTTAGAACTTATAGGGAAAATGGTAGGATGTATTTTGCAGCATTCACATCTGAAAAGATTCCTTTTTCACATAAAGAGTTTTACTTACCAAAAATCTTAACAAAAGATGTTTCAGAAAAACTTCAAAAGCTTGAAGAGAAAAAACCTATCTTAGAAAAACAAATTGAAAAATTAAGTAATTCTTCTTTAGAATTTCTTCAAAGAGAAGAAGTTAGTTTAACTAAAAAAGCAGCAGTACTTGAAGCAAAACAATCATTTTCAAAAACTAAAAGTATAACGGTGATGAGTGGCCACATAGAATCTAAAAAGACATCAGTATTGAAAAAAGCTTTAGAAAAAGAATTAGGAAATTCTTTCGAATTAACTGTTGAAGAAGCAGGTGAAGATGCGCCAATCAAATTTTCAAATAAAGGAAATACTAAAAATTTTGAATCACTTCTAAGAATGTACTCACTTCCAAAATATAGGGAAATAGATCCGGCATTTCTAATGGTTTTAGTTTTTCCACTTTTTTATGGTTTTGTTTTGGGAGATTTTGGGTACGGTCTTTTATCATTTATTGTTTTCACAATTGCTAAAATCAAAATGCCGAAGATTAGAGAATTTCTATCAGTTCTTCAACTATCATCAATTTCTTCAATGATATTTGGAATATTTTATGGAGAATATTTTGGATATGAACCTCACGTCCACCCTTATGAATTTCATAGATTTCATGAACCTGAGACTCTATTAATAATTGCAGTAATATTTGGACTGATTCACATTAATATTGGATTTTTGTTTGGAATAATTAATTCACTTAAAAACCCAAAGAAGCTGTTTTGTGATTATGTCTCATGGATATTAATTGAACTAGGAATTTTATCATTTGTCTTAGGAAACCTTAATTCAATTATAATTGTTAAATATTTAGGAGTAA
>JBFKKL010000048.1:0-6176 GCA_041631255.1 Candidatus Woesearchaeota archaeon
AATTTAATTCAAAATATTCAAAAACCTACCTTAATACTTGCACATAACTAGACTCTAGCAGCACAACTATATCAAGAAATAAAAGAATTTTTTCCAAATAACAGAGTAGAATATTTTATATCATATTATGATTACTATCAACCTGAAAGTTACGTTCCAACAACTGATACTTACATAGAAAAAGAAGCAACAGTAAATGAACAAATCGAGAAAATGAGATTAAAAACTATGTCCTCATTACTGTCAAGAAATGATGTTATAGTTGTGGCATCAATCTCTTGTATTTACGGTGCTGGTGACCCGCAAGATTTTCAAAAACTTTCAATTCATTTGAAATCCGGCGAAGAAATCTCAAGAAATAAACTTCTAAAAAAATTCGTTGACATGCTTTATGAAAGAAACAATCAATCACTTGAACCTGGGAAATTCAGAGTAAGAGGGGAAACTATTGACATCTTCCCGTCATATGATAATACAATAATTAGAATTGAAATGTTTGGTGATGAGATAGATAGAATTTCAGAAATTGATGAAGTCACAGGAGAAAAAATAAACAATTTAGATGAAATTAAAATTTACCCCGCTAAACAATTCGTAGTTGATGAAAGTAAACATGAAAGAGCAATTAAGGCAATAAAACATGAGCTTGAAGAAACTCTTCCTAAACTTGAGCCTCTTGAAGCAGAAAGACTAAGAAAAAGAACAAAATATGATTTAGAAATGATTGAAGAGATGGGCTACTGTACTGGAATTGAAAATTACTCAAGACATTTTGAAAATAGAAAACCTGGAACTCCTCCATTTGTGCTTTTAGATTACTTTCCAAAAGACTTCACACTAATTATCGATGAATCACATCAAACTATTCCACAAGCACACGCAATGTATAAAGGAGATTATTCAAGAAAAAAGAATTTAGTAGATTTTGGTTTCAGACTGCCTTGCGCATTTGATAATAGGCCTCTAAAATTTCAAGAATTCGAAAAATATTTCAATCATGTAGTTTTCGTTTCAGCAACACCAAGTGAATATGAGTTTGAACATTCAGGTCAAAAAGTTGAATTGTTCATTAGACCAACTGGACTTTTAGATCCTATAGTTGAAGTTAGAAAATGTCAAGGACAAGTGAAAGACTTACTTGAAGAAATCAGAACAACTATAGAAAAAGGAGATAGGGTTCTAGTTACAACACTTACAAAACGTATGGCCGAAGAACTTACAAATTTCTACGCCAAAGAGGGAATAAAGGTAAGATATTTACATTCAGATATTGAATCACTTGATAGAATTGAACTAATTCGAGATTTAAGAGCTGGAGAATTTGATGTCTTAGTTGGAATTAATCTTTTAAGAGAAGGTATTGACATACCTGAAGTATCACTTGTAGCGATTCTAGATGCTGATAAAGAAGGTTTTTTGAGAAACGAGCGTTCTCTTATTCAAACTATAGGAAGAGCGGCTAGAAATCAAAATGGTAAAGTAATCATGTATGCTGATTCTATGACTATGTCAATGAAAGCAGCTATAGAGAAGACAAAATACAGAAGACGTAAACAAGAAGAATTTAATAAGAAACATGGAATCACGCCAAAAACAGTAATCAAATCAATTAAAGATAAGAAAAAAGAGATTAAAGGCATTAAACATTTAGCAAAACATGACATAGAAAGAAAAATTGCTAATCTAGAAGTCGATATGCAAAAAGCAGCTGATAACTTAGATTTTGAAACAGCTATAGATTTAAGGGACACTGTTGAACAAATGAAGAAAGAATTAGAATTTAGTACTAAAAAGAAATAAATATATAAATATTAGATTTCAAGAATTAAATATGACTTATAAAATTCTTGATCACCAATTTCCTTCCATTGGAATCACACTCGATTCAAATGTACACTGTATCGAGATCGGAAGGGATAAAAGAAAAGGAAAAAGACAGATTAAACAATTTTTAAAAGATAATAGAATGCATGAGAGATATGCAGAGATTATGGCAGAAAATGCTTACATACATAAAGAAACACCTAGTTTAATTTTTTCAGAGGGAAACATAGAATTTTATTATAGATTTTATACTCAAACTAGTTCTCCTTACCAAATCTTTTTAAGAGGAATTAATGAAGCAACCGAAATAATTGAAAAACATGAAAATCTCTTGTTCTTAATTGAAGAATTCCAAAGAGCTGGAACTCCATTAGAAGTAGAAGAAAAAATGGATGAACACGGAAATATCACAATAGAAATCAATGATTCAGATTTAATTGTTGCTGGAGGGATAACTGCACTAATAAGATCCAAAGGAAAAAACAATTTATGTCAACTTCTCCAAAAAATTAGTTCAGATGATATAATTAGAAAATCAACTTCTATGAAAAGAGAAATTGAAGTTAGAGATCCTGAAGTTTTAGAGATAATATTTAGAGACTATTGTTCAAATCACTATCCTATATTTGGACCAGGATCTTCCACACATCATTAAAACTATTTTTATAAATAACCATAAATAGCTATTTCTATAAATGTCCTCAAAAAATATCACAAATCATGCACTTAATTTAGATGATAATACAAAAAAACAATTTGATCACTGCTGTTCCCAAAAATTTGTACAAGAAGCATCACTTATGCCTGATGCCCATAGTGGATATGTAGCTCCAATTGGATCAGTTCTAGTAACAAAAGATATTGTTGTTCCATCCTGGGTTGGATACGACATTGGTTGTGGAATGATCGCTTGTGTTTTCAAAAAAAAGAATATAAAAGAATTAACTTTAAAACATAAAGAAGAAATTTTCGACAAAGTTAATAAGAAAATTCCAATGGGAAAAGGAAAAATTGGAGAACGAAAGGATGTTCATGAAGAAATAAAAGAAAGATTTCAAACTATCCTTCATAAATTCAAACAAAAAGAGTACAATAAAGAAATTTTAAAATTTCTAAGAGCACAAAGCCTAGCACATCTAGGGTCACTGGGTTCAGGAAACCATTTTATAGAATTAGGTTTTGAAGAAATAAACAAAAATGATGACGAACTATGGTTAATTATTCATTCGGGGTCAAGAGGTGTTGGGCATAAAATTGCAACTCATTATATGAAAGAAGCATCAAATAAAACAAACAATTACGAAGAAACTCATCCTCTTAAAGTAGATTCACAAGAAGGAAAAGAATATCTAAATATCTTAGAATTTGGTTTGGAATTTGCTCTTCTAAATAGATTAGAAATGGCTTTAAGAGTTCAAGACACTCTACAAAAAATACTTCAAGATAAAAATCTAAAATTTGAACTTTGGACAAATAAAAATCACAATCATGCAATTTTTGAAAATAATAGCTACACACACCGAAAAGGAGCAACTCCTGCTAAAAAAGGTGAAAAGGGAGTAATTCCTGCCAATATGAGAGATGGAAGTTTCCTGGTTGAAGGTCTTGGTAATAAAGAGTTTTTGGAATCTTCATCACATGGTGCAGGACGATTGCTCTCAAGGACACAGGCAAAAAAACAAATCACTATGAATAGTTTCAAAAAATCTATGAAAGGAATTTTAGGAAAAATTGATGAACAAACTTTAGATGAAGCGCCTGATGCCTACAAAAACATTTATGATGTTATGGAAGCTCAAAAAACTAGTGTTAAAATTTTAGGACATATTAAACCAATTATTAATTGGAAAGGTTAATAGTTTTTTTACTAGAAAACATTTCCCTCATCTCTAAAGCTTTTGATTTAAAATCTTCTGCCAAATTATCTATATCAAAAAAAATTTTTGATCCATAAACTAACTGCTGTAAATTCCCAATTCTAATTAAAGTATCTTTAAATTCTGAATTCAAAACAAATCTTTGAAGTATATCAGTATCGAGACTAGTATAAGTTCCTAAATCATCGATTAAATACTGAAATTTAGAACTTAAAAATAATAATTCTAAATTTTCCTTCTTTTTAAAATAATCTTCAACATATTTCTCTAAATTAATATTCAAACTTTTCCTAAGATTCCCTTCCATTGTTGTATAGCTCGGAGAACTACAATAAGAATCAAAAGATATTTCTCTAAGAATTCTTCCTTTATTAAATGTATAAATAATAGGAATAAAAACCAATATTCTCTCAGTATTTAAATTAATTGATTCTTGAATATGATTTAATTTCAATAAATTTGTTTCTCTCCTAAAAACATAATTATCTCCAAAATCTAAAATAATTTGATTCATTAATACATTTCCAGTTAAACATATTTATATTTCTTTCTAAATGAACTCTTCATCAAGTATAGTTCTTATTTTAGATTTATTTTTATCAATAAATTTTTTTAATACCTTTAAATCCTCAATAGTTACTTTCCCAACAAACAAATCTCTCAAATCATTTTTCTTTGCAAAATTTTTAACTTTATAATAACCACTAAAATAAACATAATCTTTAGTAAAACCTCCTTTTAAAGATGTATCGCACAAATTTCTTTTAGCTCTATAAGTTATTGCAAAAGCATCTGAATCCTTAAAGCCGTATTCCTTAAGTATTCTAAAAACTTCATAAAAACTTCTCTTCAACGCATAATGAGTTGCAATAACTCTTCCAGCATAAATAAATAATTGAGCCTGAGATGAAACTCCTAATATCTCTTCCATAACTGCTGCAAGTCCTTCTTCAGTTTCAATATAATTTGAGGTTCCAGTTTGTAATATTTTAATTCCAAATTGCTTTCCATTATAATATCTCATATAATGAGTTCCAATCTCATGAATCTTCAACCTTTTAACATCAAGAGTTGTAAATCTTTCATGAGAGTTTAATTGAATTAATTGTTTTTGAGGATTAATATTTACTTTTGCATGAAGAGGAGTAAATGAAATTGTAGCGTCATGCCCTGTTAATCTAAATACTTCATCTTGAAGTGCTTCACCAACATGAACAGGAGACACTCTCCTAAATTTAACAATTTGTCTTTGGTACCTTCGACAAAATATTTTTGCTCTTGAAACTAAAAGTCTTGAAGGAGCTCCTCTATAGATTTTAACATACTTAGTCGAAATAGGATCTCCCCAATTTTTATGACATTCAATTTCAGCAAATTTTGTCTTTAATCTATCCTTATATAATTTTTTAAAACCATATAAGTCATTTTTTGTATCAATTTTAAAATTTTTAAGTTCTTGAATTTTATTCTCATCAAAAGTTTTTTTTTGATATTTAATTTGTGGATTGTAAACTTTATCATCAGCAATTGCTTTTAGAAATTTTCTTTTCTCTTCTTTCAAATTTATTGGTTTTGGAAAATTCAAATCAAAATCTTGAAGTATAGAATAATATTCTTTCCCAAATTTTCTAACTTCCTTAATATATTGCTTCTCATCCACTTCCTTTAATTATTCGTAATCATAATACCTTGAATGTTTTTCAGTTCTTCTTTAATTGCCGGAAGTCTTTCACAATAGCTTTGATCATTTCTTGAAAAAATATCTGGAGCATTATCCCCTAATTCTTTAAAATATTGTATTCCCGAAGCTATATCTGCAAAACCTACAAGAAAAACTTGTGGACTTAAAGTAATTGAATTACAAGTTTCGATACCATAACATTTAGGAAGTCCTTGCCTTGCTACATACAATCCAGCACTAACTGCAATACCAATAGGATTCGCAATCATCTCAGCAATAGCATCTTTCAAACTCTCTATAACATTAAAAAAAGGAAGATTGAAAACTTCTCCAACAATATCAGTACAAGTCTGATATGCATAAGTTCTATCACAAAAAGATGAATCTAATCCTTGAGATAGAGCATCATAATGACAAACTACTCTCTGACATTTAAGCTGCTTATATTCATTCACATTCTCTAATACTCCCGGAAGACACAATGTTATAACTGAACCTATAAGTGAATCCTTAACATCAAAATTTCCTAATCCACAAGACTGAGCAATTTCCTCATTAGTTTGAGCTTCAGCTGAAAAAGTAATTGGCACTACAAAAATCATAGATATAATCAAATACAAAAACATTGAAACAATACTTTTTCTCATTTTTAGGATTCTCCTCCTTGTGAATTGTCACTAACACTGTTAATTAAATCATTCGCTCCTGAGCAAATCCAATTTCCAAAACCTCCTCCTGCTGCAATAGTATACGCATCTTGAAGTTTTCCTAAAACATCTTGAACTCCTCCTGAA
>JBFKKL010000049.1:0-6163 GCA_041631255.1 Candidatus Woesearchaeota archaeon
CATCTAAATTTTCAAGAAAAAAATGGGCAGTATCTGGATTTAAATAAAGTTCAGAAACTTTTTTACCAAGAGGGGTTGCTTTGTAAAATCCATCACTTTCACTTACAAAATCATAGTCTTTGAGAATTTTGAGTATTCTTAAAATATTCAAATAAAGTCCTTGTAAATCTTTATATTGATATCCATAAAGTGTATTTGAAAAGAATTCTTCAATTTCATCTTTAGTATTTATCATCTCCATAGAAATAAGCGATAAAACATACATCTTTAGGGTAGGTTCAACCGCTAGTTTTGAAAGAATCTCTTCAGGTTTTCCAAACACATATTTGTAAGCAACTCTTGACAATTCATTTTCATCTTTTACTAAAACTACTGCTTTCCCAACAGTTTCTTTTCCAGGTCTTCCTGCTCGCCCAGACATTTGGTGAAATTCTAAAACTGGAATATCTGTAAACCCTCTTTGAGAATATCTCTTGTAATCTTTAATAATAACTTTATACGCAGGTAAATTCAATCCTGCTGCAAGAGTTGGTGTTGATGAAATAACTCTTAAAATTCCTGTCCTAAAAGCCTTTTCAATTAATGTTCTTTGTTTAGCTACAAGTCCACTATGATGAAAGGCAACTCCTTTCTTAACACAAGTTGCAAGTCTTCTGCATTGTTTAGTTGGAACACTTAATGATTTCAATATCTTATTTGACAAAATATTCAATTCATCCTGGTTTTCAACTTTAATTATCGCTTGAGCTGCTCTTTCTGCTGTAGCTTCTGAAGAACTTTTTGATTTGTTAAAAACCAAAACTTGTTTCTTGTCCCTTAAAGTTTGAGTAATTAGATTCGTAGTACTATCTTTAGTTATGCTCGGAACTTCAATACTTTCTAAAATTTCTGGCATCTCCACTTAACTCTATTGTTAATACTAATTCAAACAATATAAAGCTTTTCCATTTGAAACATAAAAATTAATATAAAAAAGATTCAAATGTGCTAAGGGCGGATAATAATTCAAATTTATTTGAAAATATTTTCATTGTTTCGCATTTAAAATGGATAAAAATGTTTAAAAACTTCAAAACAAAAAAATTCCTAGATGGGTGTTAGTGACTATGAAATTGATATTGCTAAAGGTGAAATAACTTCTCCAATTCTACCTGGTAAAAAATTTCAATATAAAGCAGGATGTAACCTTAAAGCCTTTCTCAAAGATCTTCATACTTATCTAATTACAAATGAGTTTATTGATACTGTTAAAGTTGCTCCAAATTTCAGGTTAGGAGAATTAATTGACCAAGAAGAAAATGAGAATAGACGCTCAGACATGTTTGAAACTCATTTTCTCTGGATTAAACACCCTCCAGGACAAACAGAAATTGAAGTAAAATGGATTGCAAAAAAACACGGAGAGTTTTCCACTAAATACGGAGAATACGAATTTAAACTAAATCTAGATGTAAGAGATATGAGAGAAAGAGAAATCTTAGAAGGGAACGAAAAAAAAGTAATTCAGTTTGCAACATGGGAATTTAGAAATAAGTTAACTTATACAAATAGTTTCATAAAAAAATATTTAGATAAAATTCCATTTATAAAAAACTCGGAATTATTAAAAAAAGCGGCAGTTCATTCATTTTATCATAAAACTCTAGATGCAGACATAGCTCACGGCATAAAAATGAGAAATGAAATTAGAACAATAATTGAAAAACATATGTCTTATTAATTTTTATATTAGAAATAATAAAAGCCCAAAAACTACACTCAAACTCAAAAAAAAAACTGTTTTCTTACCAAGTTCCTTTGAGCCTAAAAAATAAGCAATACCTGCCTTAACTAAGGTATTTGAAAATGCTGCAAGAGCTATACTAAGAGAAGCAACTAAATTGCTAATTTCAGAGGCTTTTGCCATTTGTGAAAGAGATATTGTTATAGCATCAACATCAGCAACTCCACTAAAAAAAGCAACTCCATAAAGTCCTTTTTGTCCAAATAAATAAACTACTATTTTTGAAAGTAATACAATAAACACAAAAAAAAATGCAAATTTAATTGCTGGGCCAAGTGTAAACGGAGAAGACAATTCCATTTCTTTTACATGGTTTATTTTTGATTTTTTATATAAATAAAAAGCGCATATAAATCCAAAAATTCCTGATCCTGCAAGAGGAATAATAAGATAAGGTAAAAGTTCACTATTAATTAATCCAACTTCCAAAATTACTCTAAAGAACATTGTTGAACAGGCAACTAATATCCCTACTGTAAAAACAGATGCTAAATTGTTTGCTCTTTTACTCTCTAAAGAAAAAGCACTAGTCAAAGCAGTAGAACTCATAAGCCCCCCCAAAAACCCTGTAAGTAAAATCCCTCTTTTTGTTCCAAAAAATTTCATACAAATATATCCAAAAAAAGCAATACCTGAAATTAAAACTACAACTAGCCATACAGTATATGGATTAAAAAAATATATATTTCCAATTATATCAAAAAAATTAATTCCTGAAAATAAATTCTTTAAAATTTCTATGTCATAAAATGAATAAGTCTTATTTGGTAAAAGTGGTAAAGCAACAGCAGAAATCAAAGCAAATTCAAGTGTTGCAAATAACTCTCCTCTTTTTAAACGTTTAGCAAACCTATGAATTAAAGGCCCTATAACTAAAAACAAAGTAATAATTACAGCAACACTAATAGCAATGTGGTACAATTCAAAAGAAACAAAAGCACCAATTAAAAAAGTTAACACAAATGTAAGTTCAGTTGTAACCGAAACCTCTTTAGTTATTTTCATAAGCCCATAATAAGCAACAATTGCAAAAGAAATAACTCCTAAAAATCCAAATATCAAAAATAAATAGTCATTAAAAACTTCTAATCCTAAATATCCTAACAAAAATCCAAACAAACAAACAAAAGCAAAAGATCTAAGTCCTGCCATGTCTTTTCTACTAGAATGTTGAATTTTCATTTCTCTCTGAATTCCAATTAAAGTTCCAAGCAATAAAGATAATACAAGACCAATAATAAAAGAAGAAATTCCAAACATAGTTTCATCATCCTAAATTAGTATTTTTAACTATTCTTGCCTAACCTAAAGTGACAAAGTAATAAAAGAAAAGTTTCTAAAAAATAATCATGAAAATCATATTTCACGGTGCTGCAAGAGAGGTTGGAAAAAGCTGTATAGAAATACAAACAGAAGGAAAAAGGTACATCATGGATGCTGGAGTTAAATTTACTTCATATGGGAATGAATATCCGAGAGGCCTTGATAAAATTCATGATCTTGATGGAGTTTTCTTATCACATGCTCATCTTGATCATTCAGGTGCACTCCCACTTCTTGAACATAAAAATCTAAAATGTCCTATTTACGTAACACCATTAACTTGGAAAATAACCAATCTTCTTCTCCAAGATTCATACCATTTAGAAAATTTAAAACATCTTCATCCTTGCTATGTTGAAAGAGATATCAATAAACTAAAACACGATTTAAGATTTATTCAATATGATAAAGAATATGAAACTCATGATGGAAAAGTTAAATTTACTTACATTAACTCAGGTCATATCCCTGGTGGTGCAAGCATTCTAATTAAAGCTGAAGGAAAAACTCTACTATACACAGCAGACATCAATACAGAACCAACTCATTTAATGATAGAATCAGACGCTGAGCACCTAAGAGATATTGACATTTTAATCACAGAAAATACTTATGGAGATAGGATGCACCCTCCAAGAGAAGATGCTGAGAAGTGTTTACTTGAATCCGTAAATGAATGTATAAAAGGCGGAGGTTCAGCTTTAATTCCTGTATTTAGTGTTGGTCGTTCAAAAGAAATTCTTCTTATTTTATCAAAGCTTGATCCACAAATTCCAATTTATTTAGATGGTATGGCGAGAAAGTTAATGAAAATTGTTTTAGAATCAGACGATCCTTATATTAAAAATAGAGAACTCCTTGAACAAATGAATAAAAGAGTTATTTTTATTAAGAACGGTCGTGAAAGACCACAAATTGCTAAGAAAAAAGGAATTGTAATAGTTTCAACTTCTGGAATGGTTCAAGGTGGACCAGTTGTAACATACTGTGATCATATGCTTCAAAATAAAGATAATTATATTATTTTAACTGGGTATCAAGCAAAAGGAACAAGAGGAAGATCAATATTTGAAGACCATCTCTATTATAATCACCATCAAAGAATACCTGTTAAAGCGCATGTAAGAAAATTTGATTTCTCAGCTCACTATGGTCAAGACTCAATTAGAAGTCTACAAGAAAAAATTCAACCTAAATTTTTAATTCTACAACATGGAGATTTAGGTGCACTTGAAGCATCTCAGAAATATGCTCAGGATAAACTTCCAAATACCAAAATTTACATGCCTGAAATTAACGAAGTTATGGAATTTTAATCAAAGTTTCTTTCAACAAAAGTTTTGTAACCATTCCCATTACCTCCTCTATGTTCTCCTGAATTCAAAAGAATATCAAAAAATTGTCCTTGAGTCCAATCTCCTCTTTGAACTAATATATCATAAGAATTTAACGCAATTTTATCAATTAAATTTTCAACTCCTATTAAATCATAAGCTAAGTTTGCTCTATTTATAGATTGTTCTCTATTGTACTTTCCTTGATCCATACCGGGAAGTTTACATAACATATTTTCCAATATAGGTAAGGTTGAAGTTAAATTATCTTTAGAGTTTCTTTGTAATTTTCTTTCAAACACTTCAGATGCTCTGTCCAAAAATTTTTCCTCTGTAATATTACTCAACAATTCATAAAAATTATTTCTTGGTTTAAGTTTTCTTTGAAGAAATGCTTGATATATAGAACCTCCAAGTTCTCTATGATATATAAATTGAGATAAAGCTAATTCTAAATCAAAAACATCATTTGGATTAGTATTACTAAATGTATCTGCTAACTTTATTACTGCTGTTTGTAGTTTTTCAACCTTTCTTTCGTGAGACAAATGTATTTGTGAAAAATTCTCTATTATATTTCCTCTTCTATCTCTAAAAGGAAATTCTGCTATATAGGATGTAAAATTTCTCCCCCTATCTTTTGTTAATAATTTAAGATCTCTTCTAATTCTGGGGTGTAATCCTTTTCTAATCCCTATTGAGTCTAACACTCTTCCAAGCTTATCAAAAGATAATATATCGTCTTCTATAATATCATGAAAAGAAGCAATTAAAAAAACAATATCAGAATTAAAACATAAACCATGAGCTACCTTTCCAACCTCCAAACAATGATTAGAATAAGGCTCTCCAGACTCTCTAAAGTTGCCCTCAAACGAAAAAATAACATAATTTCTTATCCTTTGATGTAAATCATTAGAAAGCTCCATTAGTTCTAGAAAGGAATTATATATTATAAAGTTAACTACTTATAAAAGACAACAAATTAATGGCTTTTACTAAAATAAGCAAAACAAGTTGCAGGTTTTCCTGAATAAAAGCACTTAATACCTTTCAAACTCCTCTTCTCAAACTCAAAAGGAATACAAGAACTTTTAGCTCCTGTTTTTTCCTTTATCTCATCTTCTGTTTTTTCATCTTCGAACCAAGGAACAAGACATCTTTTCTTCTCCTTTATTGCTTTTTCAAAATCTTTAAAATTATCAATTTCACAAGTTACACTATTCATTGATTTTTTCGCTCTTTCAAACATATCTTTATGCATCTGTTCTAAAAATCCATTAAATTTTTTGACTATATTTTTATCATCTAGTTTAACTTCAATTTTACAGTTTTCATCACGTGAAACAACTATACATTTATTCTCCTCAACATCTCTTGGTCCAATTTCAACTCTAAGAGGAATTCCTTGAATTTCCCATTTATTAAATTTAAATCCTGGGCTTTCCTTAGTATCATCATCTAAAATAGGATTAAATTCTTTCAATTTTTCTGCTAATTTTTTAGCCTCTTTCAAAACTTTTTCTTCTTTACCTTTGAAAAGTAAAGGAACAATTACTAGTTTTTGTCTAGCAACTCTTGGCGGTAAAACTAATCCTTTATCATCACCATGAATCATAATTAATGTTCCAATACTTCTAGTTGAAAACCCCCATGAGTTTTGGTAAACATATTGTTTTTTTTGATTTTTATCTAAAAAAGTTATCTCAAAAGCTTTTGAAAA
>JBFKKL010000050.1:0-6106 GCA_041631255.1 Candidatus Woesearchaeota archaeon
AAATCTCAAAGGACACAGACTACAATTTTTTGAAGAATCAATTCAAGACACTCCAACTTCTAAATTCAAAAATTCAGAAATAGTTGTTGTGTTTATTTATTCAAATGTTTCAAGACAAATTATTGACAAACTTCCAAAGTTAAAAGCAATTTTAACTCAATCAACAGGTTTTGACCATATCGATATTAATTACGCAAAAGAAAAAGAGATTCAAGTTGGGAATGTGCCATCATATGGAGAAAATACTGTAGCTGAACACACTTTTGCACTAATCTTAAACCTATCAAGAAAAGTTCATAAAAGTCATGTAAGAACTATTCACCAAGATTTTTCAATTGAAGGACTTAGAGGATTCGATTTGAAAGGGAAAACTTTAGGAGTAATTGGTGTAGGACACATTGGACTTCATGTAATAAAAATTGCAAAAGGATTCGGAATGCATGTTAAAGCATATGACTCAAATCAGCAAACATTTCTTTCAGAAATTCTTCATTTTAATTACACACCTCTGGAAGAAATTCTAAGAACCTCAGACATTATCTCACTCCACATGCCTTTAACTGAAAAAACTCACCACTTTTTAAATGATAAAAAACTCTCCTTAACGAAAAAAGGAAGTATAATAATCAATACTGCAAGAGGAGGTTTAATTGATACAAATGCCCTCTACAAATATTTAAAAAAAGGACACTTAGGTGGAGCAGCACTAGATGTAATTGAAGGAGAAGAACATCTTTCTCATGAAGACGAATACGTGACTGACAAAAATGCAAGAGAAAGGTTATTTCAAATAGTAAGAGACAAAAAAATCTTTCAAATGGATAATGTAATTTTTACACCTCACAACGCTTTCAATTCAAATGAGGCCATCCAAAGAATACTAGAAACAACTATAGAAAATATTCAAGAATTTAAAATAATAGGAAAAGTTAAATATCCTATCCAAAAACTTTAAGGCCATATAATTTTACAATAATAGGTCTAATTTTTTCTTGTGAAATTTCATCAATTTCCTTATATTTACCTTCTCTTTTCAATCTAAATTTTTCAATGAAATTTAGAACGGAAAATTTAACTCTTCCCCATAGTGGAAAATATTCTATTTGTCTTCTGATATGTACGGGAAAACTATTCTTAAAAATATCTTGAGAAGTTGGATCTTCCGGTTGAGTCAAACCCACTGAAAATAAAACTAGTTTTTTAGAATGTAAAATATGCCAGTTATTCTTAACGAAACCTGCAATTGCAATTCTATCATTTATAATCCAAGAACCAAAAACTATAATTGAATGTGAAATCAAATCCTCATTAGTTACGTCTTCAACTTTTTTTATATCTGAATCAACTTCATTATGAATCCATTCTGCATAAGTTTTTGTTGAATTATACCTAGATTTATAGATAATTAAGACTTTTCCACTTGCCATTAGTCAATTTCAAACTCGAATATTTTTAAAACTGTGTATTTCATAAATATAATAATCACTCTTCAAAGATAAACAAATACTAATAATCTTCTTTTAACAAAAAATCTATGTCTCAAAACAAGATTTCTGTAAAAATCGGAGGCTCTGCAGGATCCGGAGTCTTCACAATAGGACTATTACTTTCTAAATTCTTTCAAAGATGTGGATTAGAAGTAGTTTACACAACAGATTATCCTTCTTTAATTAAGGGCGGGCACAACACTTGTTGCGTTAGAGGAGAAGATGATGAAATAAACTCTGAATGTAAGTTTCACGACATTCTTGTAGCACTTGATCAAAGAACTATCAAAGAAGATTTAAAAAATTTGCAAAATGGGGGAATTCTAATCTGTGAAGAAAAGGCAATTATAGAATCAGATAAACACACAATAATTAAAGTACCTTATGCTAAGATGCTTGAAAGCTTTGATCCAAGATACAAAAATACAATAGCATTTGGAGCTCTAGCAGGAGTTTTATCAAAAAGAGAAGATAAAATTAAAGAGGCTATTGAAAGTCACTTTGGTAAAAAGTCTCAAGAAGTAATTGATGAAAACTGTAGAGCAGCCCATTTAGGACTAGCTTTCGTTGCCCCTCTTTGTGATGAAAAACATCCTGAATGGAGAAATAGAATTACAGGAATTGAAAATTCTGAAAAAAAGTTACTTATGTCTGGAAATGATGCTGCTGCGCTTGGAGCTCTGAAGGCAGGAACTAAATTAGTAGCTGAATATCCTATGACTCCTTCTTCATCTTTTCTTTCATTTTTTGCAGCTCATGAATTAGACTACAACATAACAACAAAACACACTGAAGATGAACTTGCTGCAATGAATATGGTAGTTGGGGCATCAGCAGCAGGAGTTAGATGTTTAACTGCAACCTCGGGAGGAGGTTTTGCATTAATGAATGAGGCTTTGGGATTTGCAGGAATTGCTGAAAATCCGCTTGTAGCATTTGAATGTATGAGAGGAGGTCCTTCAACAGGAATTCCAACATACACAGACCAAGGAGATTTAAAATTTGTAATCAACTCATCGCAAGGAGAATTCCCTCTTGTTGTTCTAGCACCTGGAGACAATGAAGAATGTTTCTATGAAAGTTTTGACGCTTTTAATATTGCAGATTTGACACAAACTCCAGTTATAGTTCTTCTTGACAAACACATAGGATCATCCCAATGGACAACCAAAAGATTTGAAACTTCAAACTTGAAAGTTGATAGAGGAAAATACATTCCATATTCAAATGAAAAACTAGAAAATTACAAAAGACACGAATTCACAGAAGATGGAATATCTAAAAGAGCATGTTTAGGTCAACCTGGAGGAGAATATGTTAATTCATCTTACGAGCATGATGAAACAGGATGGACATGTGAAGATGGACGTAACCATGAACTTATGATGGAAAAAAGATTCAAGAAACTAGAATCAATTCCAAAAGAAAAACTAAGGCCTAAAGTTTATGGTCCGGAAAACGCAGATTTGACAATAGTTGGTTGGGGATCAACAAAAGGCCCTGTTCTTGATGCTATCAAACATCTAAATCAAGACGGGTTCAAAGTAAATTATGTGCATTTTATTTATATTAATCCAATGGACAAAAAGTATGTTAAAGAGCTTTTAGAAACATCAAAAAGACTTGTTATGCTTGAATGCAATTTCACAGCGCAATTAAGAGACATCATAAGGGAACAAACTGGAGTTTTCATTGAGGATACTTACTTGAAATATGATGCAAGACCATTTTATTTTGAAGACATATACAATAAAATAAAATCAAGAATGGAGGTAAAGAAAAAATGAAAGAAGTAAACACACCAGAAGAACAGTTGAAAGATTCACAAAAAAATACAGACAAAGAATTCAATGCTATGCTTCATAGACAAAATGCAAGTTCTGTTCAAGATTTTAATCAACCAGGCCACACAATTCAATGGTGTCCAGGATGCGGAGATTTCGGAATACTTCTTGCAATTAAAAAAGCAATAGTTAAATCAGGAATTGACCCTCATAAAGTTGTAGTTGTTTCAGGAATTGGATGTTCAGGAAAACTTCCACACTACATTAAAACTTATGGTGTTGAAACACTTCACGGAAGAGCACTTCCTGTTGCTACAGGAGTTAAACTTGCTAACAAAGATTTGCATGTAATTGTTGTAGGTGGAGATGGAGATGGTTACGGAATTGGTGTTGGACATTTAGTTCACGCAATGAGAAGAAACATTAATCTAACCTATATTGTTCACAATAATGAAATTTATGGTTTAACTAAAGGACAAACCTCTCCAACTTCAGTTAAAGGATTAAAATCAGTTTCAACACCAAATGGTGCAATTGAAACTCCAATTAATCCAATAGCTCTATCAATTACAGGGGGATCAACATTTATTGCTAAAGGGTTCGCAGGAGACACTGAAGGATTATCGACATTAATTGCTAAAGGAATTTTGCATAAAGGATTTTCTCACATTGACGTAGGTCAACCTTGCGTTTCATATAATCCAAGAATGAGTTATGAATGGTATCAAGAAAGAATTGAAAACATCGAAGAAGACTCAAATTACAATCCTAAAGATAAAGTTTGGGCAATGAATAAAGCAATGCAAGATCAAGAGGAAAAGATTCCTGTAGGTATTTTCTACCATGATCACACAAGAGAAACTTATATTGATGATTTACCTGAAAACAATGAAATGCCCTTAGTTTCTCAAGATATTAATAATATTGATATTGAAAATTTACTTGATAGATATGAGTAAATTATTACAAAGTCTTTTAACTAAAGAAAAAAAAAGTTGATCTTAAAATGAAAAGATTTTTAGAAAAAGATATAGACAATGGAATTCTAGTTTTAAGAATTGGACTAGGACTAACAATTCTATGGTTTGGAATCTCACAATTTTTAGATCCAATATATTGGTCTGGATATTTACCAATTTGGGCAGTTAATCAAAATCTAATTGAAACAATAACTTTAGTTTATTTAAATGCGATTTTTGAGACAATAACTGCATTACTAATACTCTTTAACAAATATGCTAAAATAATCTCGGCCCTTCTAACAATTCACATGTTAGTTATAGCTATTGAACTTGGAGGGGTCTTTAATGAGATTGCAATGAGAGATTTTGGAATCCTAATAGGATTTTTAGCTTTGTTTTATATGTCTGAAAATAAAAAATTTTTCAAAAAAAGGAACAATAAATAAAACTATTTTATT
The DNA here is from genome assembly GCA_041631255.1 of Candidatus Woesearchaeota archaeon. Classification (GTDB taxonomy): domain Archaea; phylum Nanobdellota; class Nanobdellia; order Woesearchaeales; family UBA583; genus UBA583. The sequence goes on from JBFKKL010000050.1 coordinate 4,692, forward strand.
CTTCAACAATCAAAGTACCAACCATACCTTGAGCCCTATGTGATCCAACACTACAATAGAATTCAAATTCCCCTATTTCATCAGGAGTGAAAATAACTTCCGTTGTGTCACCTTCACTTATTTTTGAAGTTCTTGCATCAAATTCATCAACAACCCAATCATGAAATCCACCTGAATTTGTTAAAATAATTTTAACAGGGACTCCCTTTTTTACTTTAATTTCTTCGATACTATATCCAAAACTAAAAGAATCTACTTCAATTACTTGAATTTCTTGATCAGAAATTTCTTCTTGTGCTTGAGTCTTTTGTAAAATTGAATCTTCACTTGTATCTTCTTGAGTTGCTGAAGAAGAACAACCTGCAAATACAAGTCCAAACATTATTAATAAAACTAACAATAACTTTTTCATTGTATAATATAAAAGAAAATTAGTAATTATAAAGATTTGTCCAAATAAAAAGAAGTATTAATTAAATGAACAATAAGGAACACATTGTTTAGTACAAATTTGAGCATCAGAGTCATTCCTACAGGCACTTCCACACATATTAAATGTTCCATTTAAATCATTACAAATATCTTCTGAGATATATTCACACTCATTTGCACTTTCAATCCAAGTCCCCTGAGCAACCATACATTTTTCTTCTAAAGAAAGTTCTTCAACAAAATTTTTCCCATCATGATTGCATTGTCTTGGATAAGACTCCATAACAGGGTTTCCTACCTGAACACATTCTTCAAAAGAATTAACTTCTACTTTCGAACAACCTGCAAACAAACTTCCAAACAACACTAATAAAAAAGTTATTTTTTTCATATAAAGAAATAAAAGAATTTATGTTATAAGGCTACTCTTAACTTCAATTTATTTCAAAGTTATCTTATTAAAGTTTTATGATACAAATCATCAATAACTTCCCCATATACAAATGCAATTTCTAAACTTTTAATTTCCTCATAAGAAAAAAATTTAGCTTCACTAACTTCATCTCTCTGACAACTAATCTCTCCTTTAACATCTCCTAAAAAAATTAATGCAACATATCTTTTATTATTGGAAATACTTTCATAAAAACCAAATTTTTCTTTTGGTTTAAACTCGAGACTTACTTCCTCTAAAACCTCTCTTATAACACAAGCTTCAATTGAACTATCTTTTGGTTGAATTCCTCCGGAAGGAAACGACCAAAATCCTGGAAACCTAGAACACTTCATAGATCTTTTAATAAGCAAAATTCGCTTATCTTTAATTATAGCAGCAGAAGCTGCAAGTCTTCCTAAAGAATAATTAACCATATTAAAAATCTAAAAAAGAATTTTATAAGTTTTTTTCATTAAAAAGCCATAATTTTGAAACTATAAAATTAACTAAGAAAAAAGTTCCAATAACACTCTGAAGGACATAATTC
>JBFKKL010000051.1:0-6075 GCA_041631255.1 Candidatus Woesearchaeota archaeon
CCCCATCTCAAACAGTTGTCTTAAATACTTATAATATAGATCAAGCCTATCTGATTGGTAAACAATTTCATCTATATTATCTTCACAAATCCATTTGACATCTTCAATTACCTTATCATAATTTTTAATATCAATGTTATCAGGATTAGTATCAGCAATTCTTAGAATAAATTTTCCTCCATATTTTTTCTTTATTTCATAATTAGCAACAAGTGGGAATAAATGTCCTAAGTGCAAATGTCCTGAAGGCGCAGGTTCAAAACGAACAACTACTCCATTTTCAGTATTTCTTAAATCAGGAAGTCTTGTCTTTTTTTCTTTAGGCTTATTTTCCTTTTTTTTCTGGTAAAAAGAAGGATTTAATTTCATCAATTTTTCTTTCTGTTCTTCAAGAGGCAACCCATTTACTTGTTCTACAATAGTTGAAATAAGGTTGGTGTAATGCGCCATATCTTTTTTCATATCAGGAAATTTAGGTATAACTCTACCCAAAAGTGCTTTAGGGTTTGCTTGTCCATTATAACTTACAGCATTCTCAAGAGCAAGATTAAATACAAAATCTTCAAATTCCTTCTCATTAATCATAAGATTAGCTAAAAATAGCTGATTTATAAAGATGAGTTTACGTTAATTAATCTAGAATTATTTTTCTCAACTCAACTATATCTTTTTTCCATACTTCTATCCCAACTCCCCAATATAATTTATTTGCTTCTTCAAGTGTAAACCAGCCCCAACTTTTTCCTTCAAGGAGCTTCAAATTTTTTTTATCTTTATTTTTTATTTTCTTATAAAAAGAATGAATCTGGATTTTTTCTAGTTCTAGTTTTTGTAGTAAGTTTGGATTCTCTAAATTATAATTAAGTTCTTCTTTAACTTCTCTTATAACAGCTTCTTTAAAAGTTTCTCTTCCTTCAACTTCTCCTCCAAACAGCCCCCAGGCACCAGGATTCCAAATATTAGGCTTATTATCCCTCTGTTGAAGTAATATCTTATTTTCTTCATCAATTAAATATATTGAACAAGCTCTAACTTTCATATTTTTTCAAGGAAATCTTTTTATATAAATTTTCTTCTCAAAAAGCTTTATAAAGCGAGTTTCACTCCTCAATACTATACAAAAACTCGAAAAATGGTTTTAAAACAAAAAAGATCAAAAGTCTCAAGACAAAGGGGGTCAAACTCTCACAGTTGGGGACATAAAAAGAAACACCGTGGATCAGGACACAGAGGAGGTTTTGGTTTAGCAGGAACGGGAGCTAGAGGAGACTCACAAAAAGCAGGTCTTCTAGCAGGTGGAACTGGCATTTTAAAGAAAATCTCAGCTTCAAGGGGAGTTAGAGTTAAAGATTTAAAGAAAACTCTTTCAAGAAAAGCTTGGTTTGGTAAAAGAGGGTTCACTTCAATTCACAAGAAAAAGCAAAATGTTCTTTCATTAAGATTTATTGAAGAAAATTTCGATAACTTAGTTGAAAAAGGAGCTATTATTAAAGAAAAAAATGATTTCATATTCGATACAACACAGTTCAAATACGATAAAGTTTTAGGTAAAACTAAGATTTCAAAAAAAATTAAATTAATTTGCAACGAAATTTCACAAACAGCAAAAACAAGAATTGAAGAAGCAGGTGGAAGTGTTGAAGTTTTAAACCAAAGTGAAGATGATTTCGTAGAAGAAACATCTGACAAAAAAGAAGAATAGATTTATTTATTTCTTAAATCAAGTTAAGTTTCTCCAAACAATTCAATAATTCTAAGGTATTTCACATCAATATTAAAAGATACTTTCAAAAGTTATCCTAAAACAATATAAAAGTTGAAATTATAACTAACTTATGACACAAATTACAATTTATCATAATCCAAAATGTTCAAAGTCTAGACAAACTTTAGAACTTCTAAAAGAAAAAGGAATTGAACCTAAAGTTATAGAATATTTAAAAAATATTCCAACAAAAGAAGAATTAAAAGAACTAATAAAAAAATTAAATATTACTCCTAAAGATCTTTTAAGAACAAACGAAGATATTTACAAAGAACTAAAAAAACAAAATGGAGAACCAAATGAAATGCAAGCAATTGAATGGATGCTTGAAAATCCTAAATTAATTGAAAGACCAATTGTTGTGAAAAATGATAAAGCAGTTTTAGGAAGGCCACCTGAAAATATTAAAAATCTCCTCTAATTTTATTCCAAAAGAAAACTACTTTTTATAAACTAGCTTCTACTAAGCTATTAAGATGTCATTAATTTTAGGAAATTTTCTAGATGAACTATTAGCTGGAGATCTTCCTAAAGATACTATAACAACAATTTATGGCCCAGCAGGTGTTGGTAAAACTACAGTATGTTTTCAATATTCTTCTGCTGCTGTTGCTCAAGGAAAAAAAGTCATTTTTGTTGATACAGAAGGAGGCTTTTCAGTTGAAAGATTAAAACAAATCAATCCAAATGTTTCACTTCAAGATATTTTAGTTCTCTCACCAAAAACATTTGAAGCACAGCAAAAGGCAATAGATTCTTTAAATAAACAAATTAAATCAGCTAAAGACATAGGTTTAATTGTAATAGATTCTTTAGTTATGCTCTACAGGTTAAAACTTGGAGATGCTCCTCAAAAAATTAACAAAGAACTTGGGGAACAATTAAGGAAGCTAACTGAAATTGCAAGAACCTATCACATACCAGTTTTAGTTACAAATCAAATGTACACAACTTTTGAAACTAAAGAAAAAAAGATGGTTGGTGGAAATGTGTTAGAATATTGGTCAAAAACAGTTATAGAATTTGATAAGGAAAATGATATTAGGTGCGCTAAATTAATCAAACATAAACACAAAAAAGAAGGCCAAGAATTTAACTTTGATATTAACAACCAAGGTGTTTATGAATCTAAATCAAAGAGCTTCAAGCTTTTCAAATAATATTATTTTCTTTCAGTTGAATTAGAGTCAGTTTTAGTTCCTTTCAAATCATTTGCAATTCTTGAAAGTTCATTCACATTATTAACTAGAGTTGGAGTTATTTTTTGAAAGACTTTTTCAAGTGCCTTAATTTCAGAGTTCACATCAAGTATGTCCTTATCATAGCTTGAAACTTTATTTAATACTCTTTTTTCAAATTTTTCAAAACCTTCCTTGATAAGTCCAATATCTTCTTTTATCACACCAATTTCTCTTTCAACATCTGCTTTCCATTTAACAACTTTTTCAACTGATGAAGTTAATTTTTCCCATCTTTCGTCAATAATTTTTTCAACAGTTTCATCTATCATTTCCTGAATTTCATCTTCATTGTAAGTAACTTGATTACTTTCGAGTCTCTGACCTATATCATTTGGCATGTTTTGAGGTTGATTCATCGACATAGTATTTCCGGAAGGCTGCCCTACATATTGACCAGTAAATGGATTTTCATGATTATCAATTGAGGTAGGTTGACCATTTTGAGAAAACGGATTTTGAAAGTTTTGCTGACTTGAAGAAGGCAAATCTCCAAGAGGGGGTGCAGTATTATTAGTTTCAGAAGTTTTAGGCGGCTCAAAAGGCGGCGGACTAGTAGTTGCCTGTTTTACATCATTCATTTGAGCAGAATCGTTGTTTTCTTTATCTTTTCCAAAAAGACCCATAGAATTTAACTAAATAAAAGGTTTAAATAAGCTCTTCGTAACTCTACAATAAATAATTATAATTTACTTTACCCACCTGAAATTACTGAGAGCAATTTGACCTTGTCAGAGTCACAAACTAACTCATCTTCAAGACAAATTTCATCATTTTTTACTAAAATGACTGATTCTGAAGAGATTTTAAGCTCTTTTAATATGGAATTCAAAGGAGTCTCTTTCTCAAGTTTATGTTCAATAGTTTTATTGTCTCTTTCAACAAAAATTTCCATATATAGTGCAAATTATTCAGAATATATAAAGATTCACTTCATATGATCACGTCTTAATTCAAGAGCTTTTGGAACCTGACTATTAAATCTATCAAAAACTTCAAACTCTTTTTGAGTTTGTTCAAAAGTAGTTAATGATTTCAATTCTTTCAAAACTTTTTCAACATCTTTCATATTTGATTTAAAGTCTTTAGACAAATTTTCATTTCTCAGAAGATAATCGTCAACATTATTTTCCTCTTCGAGAAGTTTCTTAATTGCATAATCAAGTTCTTCTTTAGTTTCAAACATTCTATGTTCCAAAAATAAAAAAAAAAGTGCCTTAACTTCTCTAAAGGCTTCTTTTAATTGAGGAATTTTTTCCTCCTCAAAACTTTTTTTATATTTTTGAAAATTCTCTTCGTGATACAAAACAATATTAAGTTCAAGCATAGCATCTTCATATTCAAGCATTGTTTCATAAATTCTTCTTCGTGGTATATTTGTCATAAACATTTTATTTCTATAATTAACTAAGACTATAAGTTTTATTAATTTGATTATTTTAAAGAGATTTAATTTTATCAACAATTGTATACTCTTGTGAAAGCATTAAAGCTAATAATCCTCTTTTTCTATATTCGTCTTTTATTTCTTTTATGTCAGTATGTTTTGAGATAAGTCTTTCACCATTTTGAAATCTCATTCTTAGGTAGTGTAAGAGTTCGTGTCTATAGTAATGTGTATGATAATGTGCCCCATATAAATTACATTCGGAAATCTCTCCATAGATTTCATTTGTGCAGATTTCTGCAGGTTTCATTAAGGTTAAAGTCAGGCCATTTTCTCCTTTGAGTAAAAGTAAAGTTTCTTGGTCAAATTCAGGAATTGCAATTAGTCTTTCAAGTTCACTTTGTTGTTCTTTGGTTAATATGATCGGGCTTTTAAATTCTTCAATATTTAAAGAGGTTTTCCTAACTTGTATAGTTGAAACTTGATTATAGGTAAAAAATGACATTTGTCCAAATTTTCTAAAGTACACCGGACTTCCTTTGTCATTAATCTTATACGAAAAAATTCTAGTTTTTCCAAGTTCATCAGTAATGAAAACTTTTTTTCTTTCATTTTCAGGTATAAAAGAAGTACATCTCAAATCCATTTAGCTTATCCAAAAGAAGTTTATTTAAATATTTTGCCTTTTTACTTCTCAAAGGTACTCATAAACCATCTTAAAATGAAATTATGCTATTTTGACAAGTGAATTCAAGTAAAAATACAAGATTAGTAATTTTTTTTCTGTTATTTCTTAGTTTAATTTCTTTAAGTTTTGCTTATCCTCAGTTTTCTTTTACACAAACTTCAATTCCAACAGGAGAAATTACCCTAAGTGGGGAAGTTTCCTCAGGAGTTGATATTGATTTAAGCGTAAATGGAGTTTTCATAGGAACTGATAATGTTATAGGGGACACGGTAACAGTTGAGCTTGGGAGCTCAGCAGGAGGTTTAATTGAAAATGAACAAGTTGCAGTTGGTGCGGTTTTATCTTTTGTTAATGTGCATTCATCAAAAACTTATAAAATTAGAATTGAAACAATAAATAATCAAGGGCAAACAGTCATATTATTTAGTGAGACTCTAGCACCAGGAGGAGTTGCGGATTTCACATATAATAGAGTTGAAACTTTAAACTATGTCCAAGAAGAAGAATCTTCAGATATTATAAAAACAATTAGGGTTCATGACGACAATATGTTTCCATTTAGTTTTTCAGTTAATCAAAATAAATTTTCAGGCGGAAACAATGAGATTGAATTTAAATTAAGGTACACTAACAGTAATGGAATTGAGCAAGTACAAACAAAGCCTTACACTATAAATTATGATAAATATCCAAATAACATTGTAGTTCCTTCTTATGATGAGAATATAAAAACAAAATCGACCACAATTTCAGGCCAGGTTTCAATGCCATCAGCACCCCTATATTATTTATTAAATATAGAAGGAGAACTTCAAAGTGGAGCAGCACTTAATAGTCAAAATAAGATAACAGTAAACTCAGATGCAACTTTCACAGCGCAAATTTCTAATTTAAGAGAAGGAGAAAATACTATTAGACTTATTTCAACAGATGCAAATAATGAAAACATTTTCAATGGCGAAGAAAGAATTATTGTAAAAGTTGATACAGTGCCTCC
>JBFKKL010000052.1:0-6072 GCA_041631255.1 Candidatus Woesearchaeota archaeon
ATAAAATGATAGTCTAAAATTAAATTTAATGATGCAATTGTTACAACTACTAAACTAAATGCTATTCCAATTGGCCCTGATGAGTGAATGTAAGGAATCTGAATACCAAATAAATTTAATATAATTGAGAGCATATATACTCCAAATACTGAAAAAGTTGCAGTAATTAAAATTGCAGTAAATTTTTTTGTAACTTTAATTATTCCGGACCTATAAAGAAAATTCATTAAAAGAGCAACTACTATAGTAAGCATTATTGATTGGAAAACAATTCCTGGATAAAGTGTTTCAAAAAAAACTGAAACTGCTCCCAAGAAGAAGCCTTCAACAATTGCATAAATTGGAGCTAAAACTGGTGCCCATAAAGGTTTGAATCCAAGAGTTAGTGCAATTATTAATCCAACTATTAAAGTTATAAAAAAGAGTGGCATAAAGAACTGTCCACTTATATTATTCCATCCGAAATAACCTGAGATTAATACTAATAATAGCAATATTAAAGACTTATTATAAGCTCCTTCTGCAGTCATATGGTTTGTATTACTTGGCGTATGATGAACGTATTCAAATCCTTTAAGTGCAGGATTTGAGCTTTGATTGTATGTCATGTAAGAGTATAAAAGAGTATTATTTTAAAAATATATCTAGTTACTTTGAAAAAAAATTTCTAATTGTTTGCTCTGCTTTTCCATTAATTTGCATTATGAAATCTCCTTGATTTTCAATTATATCTTGGGCATTATCATAAAATCCTTTTACTTTAGAGAGCATGATTCTTTTAACTGGTCCAGATTCAATCATATATTCTAAATCTTCATTTGCTATTCCGTCCATAACTGGAATTGTGATTCTATTTCTAGAAATTAGAATAGGTTCAAGATATTCTCCAAATTGTTTTCTTAATTTTTCAATATCTCTTGAAAACCTAATTGGGTTATTAATATAATCTTGAAAATTAGTGGTGTAAAGTTCTAGAGGGTCAGAATTTCTATTTACTGTGTTTAAAACTCTGAATTCTCCCTTTGTTAGAACTAAATTGAAAGAGGGTAAGTTGAGGTCAAAACTTCTTGGCCTAAGTCCTTGATTTTCTTGAGAACTTTTATCTTCTGTTTCAATTTCATAAAAGAAAGCTAATTTTTCTAAATACATTAAAAAAAGGTATATTAGTTCACTTATAACAGTTTCTTTCGATTTTCATAAAGCTTATAAATAATATAATCACTACAAAGTTATGACAAACTATAAGATATCAAATAGGGAAATGGTCTTTAAAAAACTTTTAGAAGCAAATAGGGTTGTTACATCATCATCAGGGTATTTTGGCGCAGAGATAAATGAACACTTTGATGCCTTTGCAAGAGTAGTTGATTTTGGGTCAAATCTAGGTCAAGTAGTTGTAAAAGATGAATCCAAATTTATTATTAGGAGAGTTCCAGCAGGAATATTTTCAGGAAAACCTACAATTATTGGGGAAAATTGTGTTATTGACCCTTATGAATTAGCTGGAGAAATTGGAGAACTTAGAGAGAAAGGTGTGGATTTATCTAACTTAACTATAGGAAATTTTAATGTTATTACTCCATTTGATAAAGTATTGGATTTGATTAATGATCCAACTGGCCAAACAACAACTGCAACTAGACAATCTATGCTTAATCATAGAGCTTTAAAACTTGAAGATTTTATTAATTGTGATGAAAGATTAATTCATATGAACCTTAATGATTCTCTTGAAATTATGCATGCTAAAGGGTATGATTTTGATAGAATTTTAGAAGAAGTTGTTTCAAATCCTAATGTTTCTAAAGAATTGCTGAGTTTTTTGGAAACTGGTGAGGAGAATATGACTGATTTTTATGTGCATTCAATGGAAGATCTTCTGAAAGAATTTCCTGAAGTCTCAGATACAAGATCTCAACTTTCAGATTTAATACTAAAAAATAAAGCAAAAATTTTACTTGAAGGAAACCATTATAGATCTCTTAATTTGAAGGATAAACACTCTTCTCAAATTATAATGGGATCTGGAATTTCACCTTCTTTATTTAGTAGTTCTCACATAAATATTATTGATACAACACCCTCTAGACTTGGAGGAGGATTATATACAGGATATGTTGATCAAGATTGGTTTCATAAGTATGGGATAACTTCTGAAGATATTGAGTCTTTAGGAATTAATCATGTTCAAGTTAATGGGCAAGCAATTGAAGCTATAGATAATGGAGTTTCTAAAGCAAATAAAGTTTATTTTAGGCCATTTAACTCTCCAAAATTTGGTATAAGTCTTGGGGAAAAAGCTCTTACTCTAGCTGAAATATTAGCAATTGATTCAGCAACAAAACAATCTTTAGAAGGAGGAGTTAGTGGACCTATGAATTTGTGTGCTATTGTTGAAGAAGCAAGAGTAAATGGTGGTAAAGTTGTTCTCTCATATCTTCCGCCTGAAGATATTGACAGATTTCCTATGATTATAGGATTAGAATACAAAGCAGGTGATGAAAGAATTTCTAATGGTATTAAATATTCTCCTGGTGAAAGAATCTCAATAGATAAGTCTTTGCCGGATAAAAGAGTTTTATGCGAATCTTCTCCTGTTTATAGTGTGGTAGAAAAAGGAAAAAATGAAAATTCTAGTGAATTAAACTCTGAATTTGCAAAATTAATTAATTTAATTGAAGAAAAAGCAAATTGCAGAGTAGTTTATACGGGAAATGAATATATAAGAAGAGCAGACATATTAACCCAATAAATCATCTATTAAATTGTCTATTTATGATTAGATAAATTTATAATTGTATGTCTCTTAAGAGAGTATACTTCTTAAAATAAAAATGAAAAAAGATGTAATAGAAAAATTAGCTGCTCTAGTAACTGCAGCGTTTGGTCTTGTAGCTGCTCTTGCATGGAATGATGCAATTAAAGCTTTATTTAAAGGACCTTGTGGTACTGAAGGTGCAGGTGCACTTTGTTCTCTATCAACTGGAGGACCGTGGGTTTATGCCTTGATTGTTACTGTGATTGCAGTATTTATGACAATCTGGATTGCTAAAATGGCAGAAAAGGCAAAATAAGCCTTTATTTTTTATTTGTAGTCCCTTGTAGTATTATCTATAGTTTTATAGCTTTCAAATTTACCTAATTCTAAGGACTGATGCCAGTTGGAGAAAGATATAAACACGTTATTAGATGAAGCTAGATTTTCTCTAACAGAATATTGTACAAATGTTTGTAAATCTGGATGTTGCAAAAAAGGAAAATTACTTTTGCAAACTAAAGATGAAGTTGATTTAGTTGTTGGGGATTCTAGTGAAGTGAAAAAAGCTATAGAAATTAATGTTCTTGAAAAACAAGAAACAGGAAATTTTCATTATAATTTAGAAAAAGTGGGTCAATGTAAGAATCTTTGCGAGAATGGCCTTTGTTCAGTTTATAAAAATCCTTCAAGACCTGTAATTTGTCATGATTATCCTTTATTTAAAGTTGGAGAGTATGTAATAACTGCTTCTAATTGTATGGCTGTGCAAAATAATATACTTGATTCAAAGTTATCTGAAATTAAGAAATTGGGTTTTAAAGTAATTTAAAAGAGAAGAAATTTATTCTTCTGCTTCTTCTAGAAATTTAATGTTAGTTGCTTGAGGACCTCTAGGATCTTCTTTAACATCAAATTCTACAGATTTACCGTCAATGTTATCTGCATCTTCAGGTAAGTTTGAGTAGTGAACGAAGTAATCTTTTTCTCCTTCAACTTCTATAAAACCATAGCCTTTATCTTTCTTGTACCATTTAATTTTTCCTTTCATTTGTAAACTTATCAGAATTTTAAGTAATCTTGTAAACGAATCTTTGACTTCTGAATAGATATTTAGATTAGATTCCTATTTAAATAGTTAAGCTTTGGGCTAAAACCTGAAAATTTATAAAACTACTAATGATTTTCTTAGTTATGTATAGAGTTGGGAAGTGTAAGTATAATTCAAAAGCTTGTTATCAAAGACTTTTGATTTTTGTTTTTATTGTATTTTTAGTTTGTTTAGTTCTTTTATTTCAACTTGAAGAACATATAACTCCTAAATTATTCAATTTTACAGTTGCTGTAGATTTAGCAATGCTTGTGCATTTGTTTTTAAGATATATGCACTCAGAAAAACATATTCATTATCCTTTAAATGAATATTAATAAAATAGTACTAAACTATGTGATAAGTTTATCAAAGTATTTTATTTTTTAATTATTAATGATTAATAATATTGCTTTCTTAATTATTCATCCTGAATGTGTAAAAAATGAAATTGGAAAAATTAATGGGTCTAAGCAAGTTTATGAAAAACTTGAGAGAATAATAGAATCTGAAAAAGTATATTTGATAAATAAAAACATGCATCCTACAAAATCTTTGCCCTTAGGTGAACTTGAAAAGTATGATTTAGTATATATTGCCGGCGCATATCACGGAATGTGTCTTACAGGTGCTTCCTTGACACTCACTAGATATGGAATAAAACATAAATATCTAGAAGGAGGCTTTATTTAGTCATACATGAGCATCTCACGTAATTTTCTTCAAGAGCGCTTTTAACTGTATTGAAAATAACTCTATTGTCTTTAGCAATTTTTTTGGCGTAAGGACAATTTGACACATGAACCTTTTGTGAATCTATGTTTCCAATGAAGAAAGTGTCTTCAACAGCTTCCTTAACAATTCCAGTTGTTTTATCTTTTGAATTATTATACCTAAGAATTTGTAATTCTTTTTCTAAAAGAGCAATTTTGTTATCTTTGTCTCTTTCAGCTTGTCTTAAGTATGCAACATTTTCTTTTAAAAACTGCATATCTTCTCTTACTCTTTGAAATGCTCTACTGATTCTACGGAATTCATCTTTTGTATTCATAAAGAGTGTAAAGATATCATTATTTATAAATGTATTTATTTTTACTTACAATAAGTAGTGACAATAAATATTTTTATAAATGCAAGACGAAACTTTTATCTAAATGAATGAATATACTCTAGAAATTCCTTGGATTGGATATAATAGTAATAAAAGTCCTCTAGCAGATGAAGTTGATAAAATAATGGGTGTTGAGGTTAATAGGACACTTAGAAATGGAGATTCAATGGATCTTGAAAGAATTATTGAACAGGAATCTCCTCTTATAATAGTTAATGGAGTAGTTCCTCAAGGAGACTTAGAATTGCCTACAGAAGTCTATTTTAGTGATGAGCCTAGTAAAATTGCATGCCACATTATTGATGAAATCATTAGGGCTGATTTCTATACTGAAATCATAGTAACACACATACCTACAAAAGGTATAAATCCTAGTAGATATCTTGATTCTGGTGCAGATTATATACTTGATATTTGTAAAAGGGATATTATTCCGGCTTATGAGCTTAGAAGAATAGTTGAAGAAATATTAGGAATTGATAACTAAGGAATCTTTATAAATTACTTTATGTAATTTTTATATTAAGGTCTCGTAGCATAGTCTGGATAGTGTTGCCGGTTTCGGCCCGGTAGACGGGGGTTCAAATCCTCCCGAGATCGTTTCTTAATTAATTTAACTAAAATAAGATTTCTAAAATTAGTTCTATTTATAAATAGGAAAGTTTTTATATTGGATATGGAAAAAATAAAAATTAATTATTTTAGACTATTAATTTCTATTTTAGTTTGTCAGATGGCAGGTTTTATTGGTTCTTTTTTTACAATATCCTCAGTATCTTCTTGGTACTTAACTTTGAATAAACCATTTTTTAATCCTCCGTCTTGGTTATTTGGACCAGTATGGATTTTTTTATATTTATTAATGGGTATTGCTTTGTATATTGTGTGGAATAAAGGGACAGATAGTAAAAAATCTAGAATTGCACTTTTTGTTTTTGGAATACAACTGTTTTTAAATTTGCTTTGGTCTATTCTTTTTTTTGGTTTGAGAAACCCACTTATTGCATTAATTGAGATTCTTCTTTTGTGGATTACTATATTAATAACTATTAAATATTTTTATAATATATCAAAACCTGCATCTTATTTACTTATCCCTTATATATTGTGGGTAAG
>JBFKKL010000053.1:0-5917 GCA_041631255.1 Candidatus Woesearchaeota archaeon
ACAAAAGCAACTTTCCCTAAATCAGACAATCTCCAATGTTCATTTTGTGGAAGAAGAGATTTGAAATAATTTATATTTTTATTTTCAAAGGCTTCTTTTGAGAAAGTTAATTCTGAATATATTTTATCCAATTGATTTTTAGTTAAACAATTAATATTTTCAAAATTTTCAATGAATTCATCCCAAGAAGTAATTCCATTTTCCCATAATAATTTCTCTGAAGTTTCAGAAATTCCAGGCACATGGCAAAATGTTTTATTAATCATAATTGAATTCTAAAAAAATCTTTTTTAAGTGTATTGTTTCACTCAAAGTATAGTGAACAATTTAAATTTACTTTATCCAGATTGTTCATTTAGATTAAGAAAGTTAATTTTGAGCATTTTATGTGAAATTAATTACTTTGTTGAGCGTAACTTCTCAGTTTTTCTCATGATAAGATCAACAACATTCCCAAAAGCGTTAGCTCTTGAGGGTGTCAAACTTGCTTTTAGATTACTTTTTTGAGCAAATTCTTCAATATGTTTTTTTGATTCCAAAACTTCTTGAGGGGAAATTCCCGAAAGTGCATTAAGTAAAATTGCAACATAAGCCTTCACAATTAAAGCTTCACTTGATCCAGAAAAACATACATTCCCTTTTTCATCTAAGTAAGCATCAATATAAACTTCAGAAGTACATCCTCTAACCTTATTTGAATTAGTTTTTTTTTCTTGAGAAATTTCAGGAATCTCTTTAGCATATTCAATTAAAATTTCCAAACGTTCAAGTTGTGAATCAGCACAATCAAGTGTTTCTAAAATATCTTCAAAATATTCTTTCACTTTACTCATTTTAAATCACAATCAACTTCTAAGTCAAATCTAACTTTATGGCCCTCTATTTCAAAGTTCTCAATCTGGAAATCTTTTAAAATATAGTGTGGATTGATTATAAGATGTTTTTTTATTATGTCAGGCATCATTTTAAATATTTTTTCTTGATCATAATAAACACTTTTATAACAAATTTTTTTACTCATATTACAAATTTTAAAATTAATTTGTTTCAATTCAGAGATAGGAGGGTTCTCTTTTTTAAAACACTCTTCACAATTCCCTTCATACAAATCCTTAACTTTAGCACCACAGCTAAAACAAGTTTTCAAAAACATAAGAAAAACTAACAGATTAGTTTTTATAAACATTTATAAATCTATAATCTATTCAAAAATTATAATGGATAAAAAAACAGTAGCTATTATAATTTTAGTTCTAAACATCTTTTTCCCGGGAATAGGTAGTTTAGTTGGTGGAAAGACAAAGGCTGGAATTTGGCAAATTGTTTTGTGGGTTATTTCAATTCCTTTAATGTTAATTTTAATTGGAATTTTAGTATATATTGCAGCTTGGGTCTGGGCATTAATTACAAGTCTAGCATTGCTTAGAGAAGCAAAAATTCTTTAGAATAATTTATTCTAAAATTTGTTTTTTATTTCTCTCTTCTACAATTATTTTAATAAACTCATCTAATGAACAAGTAAATTCTTCATTTTTACCATTAATCATTTTTCTAGATCTAACAGAAACAGTTTTATTTTCAATATCTTTATCGCCTAAAATTAACATGTAGTTAGGTTTATCTTCCTCTCGAGACATTGCAATTTTTTTACCAACTCCTTCATTGTCATAATTGGCCTCAACCCTAAATCCTTTAGAAATTAATTTTTCTTTAACTTGGTTACAATAGTCAACATGCCTGTCAGCTACATTAATTACTTTAATTTGAACAGGTGATAACCATAAAGGGAATTTTCCTGCAAAGTGTTCAATAATAATTGCCATAAATCTTTCAACTGAGCCAAGAACTGCCCTATGAATCATAACAGGCCTTTCACTTTTTCCAGAACTATTTTCAAATGTTAAATCAAATCTTTCAGGTAAATTAAAATCAAGTTGAATTGTAGGGCATTGGTGAACTCTTCCTAAACAATCTTTCAATCTAAAATCAATTTTAGGCCCATAAAATGCTCCATCTCCTTCACAAATTTCATATTTTTTACCATTTCTATTAATTGCTTCTTCAAGAGCTTTTTCAGCTTTTTCCCAAATTTTATCACTTCCAATAGCATTATCAGGTTTAGTTGAAAGCTCAATTTCATATTCCATCTTGAAAATATCTTTATATACATAATCAACAAACTTAAGGGCCTTATCAATTTCTTCAACAATATCTTCTTCACTACAAAATATGTGGGCATCATCTTGACAGAATTTTCTTACTCTAGTTAAACCTGAAAGTGCTCCAGAAAGTTCATTTCTATGAAGGGCTCCAAAGTCTGCAATTCTAAGTGGCAAATCTTTGTAGGATTTAAATTCATTCTTGAAAATCAAACAATGGGAAGGACAGTTCATTGGTTTTAAAGAAAATTTTTGTCCTTCAACGTCAAGTGTAAACATATCTTCTG
This sequence comes from Candidatus Woesearchaeota archaeon, assembly GCA_041631255.1. Taxonomy (GTDB): domain Archaea; phylum Nanobdellota; class Nanobdellia; order Woesearchaeales; family UBA583; genus UBA583. Next base: position 2,447 of record JBFKKL010000053.1, read on the forward strand.
AATACTTTGCAGCATGTCCTGATGTTTCCCAAAGTTTTTGATTAAACATGTTTGGAGTCATAACTTCTTTATAGTTTTGTTCTCTATATATTCCTCTAATAAATTCTTGAAGTTCTTTGTATACAATAAAACCTTTAGGTAGGAAAAAAGACATACCTGGAGCATACTCATGGATCATAAATAGTTTCATTTGTTTTCCAATAATTCTATGATCTCTTTTTTTAGCTTCTTCAAGCATTTCATAATAAGAGTCCATATCAGATTTTTTCCAGAACGCAGAACCATACACTCTATTCAATTGTTTATTATTTGAGTCAGCTCTCCAATATGCTTTAGTAACTCTTGTTAGTTTGAAAGCTTTAATAAGTCCAGTTGAAGGTAAGTGTGGACCACAACAAAGATCTTCAAATTCTCCTTGTTTATAGAATTTTAATTTATCTCCTTCAAGTTTTCCTTCAGAACTTTCATCATCTTTCAAATCACCTTTAGAAATAGATTCAATAATTTCCTGTTTATATTTATTATTTTTGAAAAATTCTAAAGCTTCTTTTTTAGTTTTATATGAAAAGCTAATTTTAAGATTTTCTTTAATAATTTTTTTCATTTCATCTTCAACTTTAGAAAGATTTTCATCAGTTAATTCATCACAATCAACATCATAATAAAATCCATTTTCAATAGCAGGACCTATAGTGATTTTTGCTTTAGGAAATAATCTAAGTAATGCTTGTGCAAATACATGAGCAGTTGTATGACGAAGTATATGTAGTGATTCTTCATCTTTTTGTGTTACAAATTCAATATTGCACTCTTCCGCGATGGTTGTAGTGATGTCAACTAGAGTCCCATTAACTCTTGCTGCTACACACATTCTTGCAAGTCCTTCTGAAATTGATTTAGCAATCGTCTCCAGGCTTGTATTTTTTTCAAATTCTTGCTTTCTACCATCAGGGAACGTAACTGTTACCATATTAAAGCTTAGATTAAAGAGTATATAAAGTTTAACCTTTACTCAGATTTTAAATTATTTTACTTAACAAGAAGTTTTTTAAATATTGAAAGCATAAGAAGGCTAGAAATGAACACGAAATTCAGAAATCAATACCTTCATAAAGTTGAAATAGGTGTGACATTTCCTAATGAAAATGAGGAAAGACAAAGATACATTTTAACTTTTCCAATAGTTAGTGAAGAAGACAAATTTTCTACATTTAATGATTCAGGTCTTTTAAAAAAACTAAGACAGTTGCTACATAGAAGAGTTGCAAATGATTCAAAACCATTAGAATATAGTTTAATCTCATTATATGAAGGAATTATTTCTGTAGATGAAGAAGATAGAAATTTTGAAAAAAACTCACATTTTATAGTTTTAGATTATTTAGATAGTAGGTGTGAACCTTATGAAGCAGTGACAAGAGAGATAAATACTTTAAGGCACATATTTAAAACTGATAATCTTGCAGGAGAGAAAGTTTTATATGTTACAGGAGATGTTCTAGGAAGAAAGCACGGACAAAGAGAAGAACCATTGGGGTTAATTCCATTAACATCTGAAAATAAAAGAAAATATAATGAAATAGTTAGAAAACTTAGAGATTAATTTTATTTATATTTTTCATCATATAATTTAAATGATTTCTTAATATCTGATTCAGCTCTAGCTTTATCATTCCATTCTCCAACTTCAACTTTCTTTTTTTGCAAATCTTTGTAAACAGTAAAGAAATGTTTGATTTCTTTAAGTAAATGGGGCGCAACATCACTTAAATCTTTGATGTGTTCAAATCTTGGATCTTTTACAGGAACACATAAAACTTTAGCATCGCCTTCACCACCATCAATCATATCAAGAACTCCTATAGCCCTACATTTAATTAAACAACCTGGAACAAGCGGTTCTTCAGTTAGAACTAAAACATCAAGAGGATCTCCATCTTCCCAAAGAGTTTGAGGAACAAACCCATAGTTAGTTGAATAATGCATAGGTGAATATAAAACTCTATCAAACATAATAAGTCCAGTTTCTTTATCTACTTCGTATTTCACTCTTGAGTTTTTTGGACATTCAATAACTGCATTAAATTCTTCTACTTTTTTTCTATCAACATCATGCCATAAATTAACCATTGTATAAAAGAATAAATGCAAGGTTTATATAAATTTATTCAACAATCTATAATAAAAAATAAAACATAAAAACAATGCATAAAAGAAGGTTGAAAGAATAATTTTAGTAACTCCAGTGGTTGTAATTAATCCAATTAGAAGTACTAGCTCAAGTAAGATTGCATATATAACAAACAAAGGTTTTTTCCTAATAATTGAAAGTATTATTAGTACTGTAAGTCCTAAATTAACTCCAAAAAAGAATATAAAACTCAAGAAAGGAATGTCTGGCGTGATAAAATATTCTGGTCTGAAATCTATTGAAAGTATTGAAAAAAGACTTGTGTAAAACCATAAAGAAAATATAGATATAGATTCAAGTGTTGTCCATCCAATCCCAAAGAAAATTCCATTTTTGAAACTTGAGGTTTTCATAAATTTTTTTAGTGAAATATATTTTGTAATTTCGGCAACAATAATTCCGATTAAAAGAAGTAATATTTGAGGGATTATACTAACATTATCAATAACAGTATTTAGATAGTATTGTGCAAATTTTACAGGTATTTGTAAAAACAAAGATACAAAGAAGAAAAGACAACCTAAAACTAAGAATTTTAATTTAGGTTTCTCATTTTTATAGAATATGAATGTTATGAGTAAAGCAATAATAAATTCAAAGAGATATGATAACATGCCATTTACAGATACACAAACTATATAAACATTTTGGGGCTATCTTTAGTACTAACTTTAAGGCAGGATCGCATAATCCGGTATTGCGCAAGACTGGAAATCTTGTTCCTTTTGGAATTCTGGGTTCAAATCCCAGTTCTGCCGTTTTTAATTCCTAGCGCTCTCAAGTAAGTTTATATAAAATACGATATTCTCTATACTATGTCACAAAACCTTATTCTAGATGAGAAAGTAGATAAATTCTTAAAAAACAATAAAGATAATTATTTATTTTCAAGAGAAGCTAAGGGAAGAGTTTATGTTTCACCAGTTAATTATCGAAGTAGATTGGATATAGGTTCTGCAAATCTTTTTGATTTACTTGAAAAGTCAAATTTTTTAGTTAAAAAAACTCAGAGTGAGAAAGCAAAAATTGGAGAAGCTCCTTCAATATATGTTTTTGGCTATGATAAAAAAAAATATGTTGGAGAGTTAGAAAAAATAATTATTGTTCCAGCAAAAGTTTTGAATGAGCTTCCAATTGCAAACTGGAATTTATCGGAAATAGATTTAAGAGTAAAAGAAAAAGTTTCACTTAAAAGTTCTCTTCATACTTTTTTATACAAATTAAAATAATTTCAAATTTCTTTAAGAATTAAACATAGTATTTATAACTTATAACTTACA
>JBFKKL010000054.1:0-5856 GCA_041631255.1 Candidatus Woesearchaeota archaeon
AACTAATTGACCTGCTCTATCAATTTCTTCTAGAGTCATATCTTCTCCACCAGTAATATGAATAAGAGCACCTGTTGCTCCATTGTAATCAATGTCAAGTAATGGGTTAGCAAGTGCCTCTTCAACACTCTCTTCAACTCTTCTGTTAGTATCAGAAGTTCCCATACCAACTGTAGCCACTCCACCTGAACTCATAATTGCTTTAACATCTGCAAAGTCTAAGTTAACAAGTGATGGTGTTGAAATAATTTCTACAATTCCTTTAATCATTACTGAAACTAACTCATTAGCAACAGCAAATGCCTGTTTAACAGGTAAGTTTCCTGCAATTTTAACTAATCTATTATTATCAATAACAACAACAGTATCACATGCATTTCTTAATTTTTGAAGACCAAACTCAGCTTTATCAATTCTAGCTCTCTCAATGCTAAAAGGCATAGTTGTAACTCCAATCACAATAGCACCCATATCTTTTGCAACTTTAGCAACAACAGCAGCAGAACCTGTACCAGTTCCTCCCCCCATACCTGCACAAACAAAAACCATATCTGCTCCTTGAAGAACTTCTTTAATTTCAGTCATACTCTCTTTAGCAGCTTCAGCACCTTTTTCAGGTTGTCCTCCTGCACCTAAACCACGAGTAATTTCCCTACCAATAAGAATTTTCTTATCAGCATTTTTCAATTTCAAATCTTGAAGATCTGTGTTAACTGCAACAATTTCTGCCCCATTAACACCTTTCTGGTAAAGCCAGTCAACCATATTTTGACCTGCCCCTCCACAGCCTACAACTACCATTCTTGCCTGTCCAACCTCGTATTGTTCAAGGTTTTCTTCAGACATTCCCTTCAGCGCATTTTTAACTAAAAAGTCCATTTTTCTGTATATTATACTAAAGCGAGAGCTTTATTGTATGAAATCTCATATCTTGACTATTAAAATTAGTGTAACCACTGGACAAAAGGGAAACTACTTTCGTTCAGATTCTAAAACTTCTTTTGAATCAGCATTTGCAATATTTTCTGCAAGGCCTTCTGCATCAGGAATGTCTTCTAAAAATGTTGTAATATCTTTATTTGCTCTTGACCTAAAATCTTCATCTTCATCTAATTTGAAATAATCAAAAAATTTCTTTGTAACCCTATAATATTTTCCAATACCTTGTTTTTCATACGATAAAAACTTATTCCTATACAAATAATTCACTTCATCTTTTACTGATTTTCCTAAAATTTCTGAGAGTCTTGTTTTAGTTACTGGCTGTTCATACGCAATAACTGAAAGCACTTTTAACACATTAGTAGGAATCTCTGTTCCTGATATCATCTCTCCAACAAGTTCAGCATATTCATCTTTAAGAGCCATTCTCCATTTCCCATTTTCATTTTGCTCAACTTGAAAAGGAAAGCCTTCTTTGTATTTTTCCTGTAATTCTTTTAAGGCATTATTGATTAAAAGTTCTGAATCAAGTTCAAGTGTATGCATCATATCTGTTACTGTAACAAAATCTCCATAAGAAAATAAAATTGCTTCAACTTGAGATTTAACTTGATCAAAATTCTTATCTGACATCTTTAAATAAACTCAAAGTTTCAGTTTATAAATATTTAGTGTGAGAACTTGGTGAATAGAAATTAATCTTCAAAAAAATCATTTCTTAAATCATATTTTTCAATTAAATACTCTAAAGCATCATCATTCGAATGAGTTAACGTCCAGTTACTTGAATATCTCCTATTTCTAGTTTTATATTCCGATTTGAAATTACTTAATTCTCTAGCATAAACTGCTGCTGCAATAATACCTAATGGAAATAATGTAGGATTTGTAAAAGAAGAACAAACTGTTAAAAATCCAAAAGTGTGCAATCCCAAAATTCTAAGCGGTTGGATTTTAGAATAAGAATAACAAGTAGAATAATCTAATCTTTCAAACTGATATTTGTACACATCAAATTTAACTGGGACAGTACCATGAAATCTAAATACATAATCTTCTCTTTCAGAAGAGTTTCTAAAATTATAAAATGAATTTGATCCATCTTCAAGTTTACTAACAGTTGTAACTTGAGGAAGAAGTGGTAAAGTTGACCTCATTTCTCCTGCAATAAAATTCCTCTTAGTTAAACTAAGTTGATCTAAACTCATGTTTAGATATTACAATTAATATAATATATAAACTTTTCTAAGAGTAGTTATAAACCCCAAAGAGTATCTTCCTTACGCATAATTTCAGCAATTTCTTTTAGTGATTGAATCTCATCTTTAGAAAGCAAATCCGAATTCTTTTTCAAGTTTCTAAAATTACTCTCCCCCATAAAAGAAAACAATTCACTATCCTCCTGAGCATGACGTCCAATAATTAAATCGTCTATACTAACAGCTGCTTGTCCTGAAACTTCAAGAACATGCAAAGTTTCATCTTTATCTTTAATTCCTTTAACTTTTCCAACCTTTTTTCCATAATCTGTCATAAGCACAGTTCCAGGAGTTAGCTTTCCGCCCATAACTTCAACACCGACAATAGCAGGATTTGATGCCCTAAAGATACAATTTCTAAGTATTTTAATTTTGCAAGGCAGTGTTAATTCCGAAAGTCTAGCTCTTTGAATTTCCATTTCCTTATTATCAATCCACCCCTTTGCTCTTTCAACTAATTTATATATAATATCTTCAGATATAACTTCAACATTTTGACTTTTAGCAAGAGCCAAAATATCATCATCAATCTTTTGAGAAAAATTCAAAATAAGAGCATTTTTTGGTCTCTCTTCCAAATCCGCATAAGCATCACTAACATCTTTTTTAGTAACTTTTCCAATTAAAGCTTTTCTTAGTGGAATTTCATGTTCGGACAAAATATTTGCAAGTGCCTCAAGCGAACCTAGTGTATCAGCTTTAACTAAAACTCCCTCTTCAAGTAAATCAATTGTCATCTCAGCATTTTCAGCTTCAAGTTCTTCAATAAACTCTTGAACAACCTCTTCTTTAGAATCACTCCTCAAAGTTACAATTGGCATTCCAGCTTTAATATCATCAAAATCTGGGCAAGCAAGTTTAATTCCAGCTGCAGCGTGAACTTCTTTAATTGTCTGAAATTTAGTTGAAGAATCTCTAATCTCTTTCATCTCAGAAGGTTTCAAGATAGATTTTAATCTTGATTTTTGAACTCCGTCAACATCAAGAGCAAGTGCGATATCCCCTGCCTTCATAACTCCATCATACATTATAACATCAATTGTTTTTCCTAAACCTGGATAATCTTTAACTTCTAGAATAACTCCCTTTGAACTATCTTCTCTCTCAATAGTTAATTTTTTTTCCATATATTTTTGTGTAAGTCCGACAAGTGTCGAGATTAGCTCTTTAATTCCTTCTCCCGTTTTAGCAGAAATAGGAACAATTGCCAATTTTTTTGTAAAGTCATCTACTCTATCAAACCTATCAGCTTCATACCCATATTCATTTAGTTTTCCAACAATTTCGTAAACTTTCTCTTCAAGTTTGTAAATCACATTCTCATTTTGAGATGAAATACTTTCAAGAAGTTTTTTATCAACTTTCGATTGCCAACCTGCAACATTATCAACTTTGTTTGCAGCAATAATAAATGGAGTTTTCATAGATTTCAAAATCTCAACCGCTTCAATTGTTTGCGGTTTAAAACCTTCATTAATATCAACAACTAAAACTCCAATATCTGAAATAGAACCTCCTCTTTTACGAAGTGAAGTAAATGCCTTATGCCCCGGAGTATCAATAAATAAAAGTCCAGGTATCTTTATACTCTCTTTTGGTAAAAAACCCTGAGTAACTTTTACAACATCTTCTTTAGGAACTTCAGTTGCTCCAATATGTTGAGTAATTCCACCTGCTTCTTTTGCAATCAATTTAGAATTTCGAATAAAATCAAGAAGTGAAGTTTTACCATGATCCACATGACCAAGAACAGATATTATAGGTTGTCTCAAATAGCTCATAGGATTTCACCTCACACACAATATTAATGCTAACAAGCAAGGCTTTATAAAAGATGTTGTTCATATAATCTGATTATGGCACCTAAAATCACTTCAATCATGAAATTTAAAAGTGACAATGGAATTGGAATTAATATAACTCATTCAAGATTTGAACATGACTCAACAAAACTCTCTGCCTTAACTTCTATAATTTCAGATTTTTACAAAATTCATATGAAACATTCAAAGTTAGATCTACTCTCAACAAACTCATTAGAAACTAAGCTTAAAGTAATAAACAGAGAAAGTAAAGTTGGAGAAATTATAATACAAAAAAAAGACACAAGAATTGATCATTCAAGCTATGATAAAAATGCTGATTATGTCCAAGCTGAACCTAGAATGATTACAACATATTGGATAACACTAAAACCTTATGAAACTAAAAATAGATTTGGAATAAATTTGAATCATAAAAATCCTAAAGTTAGAGACTCTTTAATTAATTATATAATTGGAAAAGAAAAATTGCCTAGAGTAGCTTAGAAACGACTCCGCCGGGATTCGAACCCGGGATCCACAGCTTAGGAGGCTATTGTCATATCCAGACTAGACCACAGAGTCTTTAGTATTAAAATCCATCTCCCAATTAAAAAGATTATGGCTATATAGCAATAAAAAACATAAAAGTGACAAATACTATCAACACTAATATTACCACATGTGGGGCTCCTGCAATAATATTGTTCTCTTGCATAAGGCCAAATAAAAAACCAGACAATATGGCAACTTCATATGCAAGAAGCATAAATAAAGATAAAAACATTAAAAGAAGTGAATTGCTCTGAGTAATTGCTTCAGACTCTGCGCCTGTTGCTGCGACTAAGCCCACAAATAAATTATTATAAACAACAACTATAATTATAATAAAAATCAAAAATGAAATGTATCCTGTAAAAGTGTTTGACGCTAAATTACTTTTTCTCTCCTTTCCCCTTAGATTTTCAATTGTAATCTTCTCAGAAAGTTCTCTTAAAATCTTCTCAACATGTCCTCCAACTCTTCTTGCTTCAACAACCAACCTAAAATCTCTTTCCAAAGACTCACTTTCAACATTTTTTGCGAAATTTATCAAAGCATCTTCAAAACTAATCCCCCAAGATAATTGGTTTGCAAGCTTTGTAATATCTTCATTTAAAACTCCATATTCATTATTCACAGTTCCCCTAATTGAAGAAATTAAATCCCTCCCTGATTCAACATTATCAACAACATCCCTTAAACAACGGGGAACAATTTGCATTTTATTCTCAACTCTTTTCAATTGAAATAAGCTAAACAAAAGATACGGAACTAGAAAGAAAATGAAAGGTAAAACCAAAATTAAATTAGCATTTCTAGGGCTAGCCAAATTATTAAATGCATACCATAATGCAGCAGTAAATCCTAATATTGTCAAAGTCAAAAGTACATCTCTAATTATTTTCTCAACTTCGTTTCTAATCATCTTGCATAGTTTTTAACCTAGAGTATAAGGGTTTTGAATAAAATACTAACATCATAAATCCAATATAAAGTATAGGGAGTATAAATAAAAGACCTGCAATAAATACAAACGCATCACCTCCCAATGAAGCATCAGAACTACCCAATTGAACTAAGTTCAAAATTGAAACCATAACTGCAAAAAATAACGGCGCAATTAATAAAAGAACTACATAAATTTGAGAATAAATCAATAATGTGTCAATTGTCTTTTTTTCAATTGCATTAATTTCCTCATTTAGATTATCAAGTTTCCTATCAAGATAAATATAAATATCTCCTCCAGAATTTGAAATAGTAACCAGATCATTTAAAATGTCAGAAAGTTGCTGTGAAGGACATGATTG
>JBFKKL010000055.1:0-5819 GCA_041631255.1 Candidatus Woesearchaeota archaeon
GTGTAGGTATAGTTTTTCTTTTGGGTCATTATTTAAATTGGCCTTTCCAAAGGTCTTTATTAATTGGTTTTGTTATTAGTTTAAGTAGTACTGCAGTTGTAATTAAAATTTTAGAAAGTACTGCAGAGAAGAATAAAAAAATCAGAGATAGTTTAATAGGGATTTTAGTGGTTCAAGATATTATGACTATACCTATGATTATCATACTTAGTTTTTTTAGTAGTTCTGGGTTTGACATCAGCCTTTTTTTACTTCAAGTAGTAGGGATGATTTTTTTCCTCTTTCTTGTGTTTTATATTCTAATAAAGAAATCTTTAAAATTCAAATTGTTATCATTTGTGAAAAAAGATTATGAACTACAAATTTTCACAGCATTAGGAATTTGTTTCGGTTTCGCTTTTTTATCAGCTATATTTGGACTCTCATCTGCCTTAGGATCTTTTGTTGCAGGAATTATTGTTTCCTCTATTAAAGAAATTGATTTTTTTTCAAAGAGTTTATCTCCTTTTTATGTTGTTTTTGTAGCTTTATTTTTTGTATCTGTGGGCTTGTTAATTAATATAAATTTTTTATTAATCAATTGGAAGACTATTTTATTTTTGACTTTAATTATTTATGTAGTTAATACGGTAATAAATACTATAATTCTTCGTTATTACGGTTTGAAACTAAAAGAGAGTATTTATTCAGCACTATTATTATCACATATAGGAGAGTTTAGTTTTGTATTAATTGCGATAGGGCTTTCAAATGGAATAATTACAGAATACGGATATAATTTAGTAATCTCCGTTATATCATTATCTTTATTAATTTCACCAATAGTTCTTTTTATGTTTAGAGTTTTAGTTTCATATATGGGTTTCCATGGAAAAAAAATTGAAAAATAAAGTTAAAGCTCTATTCTAAAAAGAGAAACTTTTAAAATGGTACTTGCATTGTATTTAAATACGGGGCTGTAGTATAATCTGGCAGAATGGCTGGCTCCAGACCAGCAGATCAGGGTTCAAATCCTTGCGGCCTCATTCTATCTTCTAATTTGAACGCCAAGTCTATATGTTTTATCTCCAAGAGTTAAATCTCTAATTGTTCCAATTTCAGGATAAAGATTCCCTCTAATTTCTTTTCCTGCATATTGTAATAAAATATACTCAATTCCTTTAAACATTTCTTCGGTTTGCAAATAGTTACCCTCAAGATATCTGTGTGAAGCTTCAGGATATAACCAAATTTGAACATTCGTTACATTTGGCAGGGTATACAAGGAAGAACTTTCTCCTCCAATTTCTATTTTTGAAACAATTCCTGAAAACTCTCTAGAATTTGATTTTAATTTAGTTAAGTCAATAGAACTATTAATTCCTACAACTGTGCTCATTTTATCATTCTAATTGAAGATATATTTTAAATTTTTACTTTTTGCCTTCAACTACTTTGACATTATCTTCTTCTTCATCTTCATCGAATCTTTTTTGCTCACGTCTTTTTGCAAGAAGATCTTCGTCGTATTTTTTCTTTGCAGCAAGAATTTCTCTAATATAAACTCTTCCTATGTCTTCTTCGTTGATTTCTAGTTTTTTTATGTACTTTTCAACCTTATCGTAACTAGTTGACTCTATTTCTAAGATAGGATCTAGTCCTATATATTCATCAATATCAAAATTAATATCTTTAAGCCTATATTCTGTTCTGTATTTAGTTAATTCAAAAATCTTAATGTATCCAAGTTCTTGAAGCATTTTTTGCATAGTTTTGAAATTAGAGATTCTAACTCCGAGCTCTTCTCTTCCATGAATACTTTCGACACTCTTCTTCTTTCCTTTGACATTTAGATAGATATGTCTTCCTTTTTGTCTTATTCTAAGTGCTTTCCCTTGTCTTGATAAATCTCTTTCGGGTGTGTCAAATCTGAAATCAATTACTTTTCCAGAAAATATTTTTTGAGCTCCAAGATCAGTTACTTTCTTGATAATATCTCTTTTGTTAATATTTTTTATTTTTACTTCTACTTCTTTCATTTCTCACATCGAGAGAAAAGATAATATTCGCGAATCATCCTAGTTGCCTATTCAATACAAATAAAATAAAACTCTCTAAAAAGAGTTCTTTTCTCAAACTTAGAAGTTGTGGTATTTGATTATTTATAAATGTACTTAAAGTCTTGTGAAAATGATTTTTTCTTTTCCGTTAAAGACTACTGCATCTTCAAATTGTGCGACCATTTCACCATCTACAGTTGCTAAACCCTCATACTCATACACTATATTGTGCATTTTAAGAACTCTTAAACCATGTAAAACTTTTCTTTTATCAAGTCCTTTAAGGTTAGTTTTTCCTTTCAAATTATTATCTAATACTTCTTGCAAGAGCCATCTTTTTGAAAATGGTAATTTTGGAAATTGTTCTCTAATTAATTTTAGAACTTTCATTGCAATTGGATCTCTTACTGGTTTATCATTAATTAGATGCATAATATTTCCTCCTCCTGCATTTTTTACTTTTGGCTCTCCATATGTTACGAAAGGTTCAATTGCAAACTCTTGATATTCTTGAACTAACCTTTTATCTCCATTATCATAGTTAGGGACTGAAAGTCCACAGTGAAGATTATACTGCGCTATTTCATGCCCTGAAAGGTTATGAATTGTATTAAATCCATCTTTTTTAGCAGTTTCATAAACTTTCTTTCCTATTTCACACATTGGAACGCCAACATTAACAGTTTCCATAGCAACATCAAGACAAGCTCTTGCTGATTTGATTAATTTTTCATGTTTATTAGTTTCAATTTCAACAGTTGTCGCATTATCTGTTATGAATCCATTTTCAGAAATTCCAAAGTCAATTTTAATTACATCTCCTTTCTGTAAAATGTACCCTTCATCAAAAACTGTGTAATGTGCAGCCATATCATTTACAGAAACAGTACAAGGAAAGGCAGGCAAATATTTTTTCTCAAAAATTTTAGTTTCAACAAAATCAATTAACTCTGTTATATCGACCCCAGGTTTAGCAAGACTTACAACTTCTTTTCGAAGCTCTTTAGTCATTTTTCCTAGTTTTTTTAGAATTTCAATATCTGGTTTAGTCATAGAAACGTTAATTTTGTTTTCTATTTAAAATTTAGTTTTCTTTTTCTTCTTTCTTTTCTTCTTGTTTTTCAGGTTTTAAAGCATCTCCTAAGTAAATTTTGTTAACTTTTCCAACTTTAATCCTATTTAAAACATGTTTGTTATGAAGTTTTGAGATAATTTTACTTAGGTTTGATTTTGTAAGTGTTGGTTCATGATTTAATATGTCATTTTGCAAAAGTCCTTCATGTTTTTTAACAACCCTTACAACATCTCCTTCATTTTCAGTTAGATATTTTTTGATGTATCCTTCAAAATCAAACTCTTTTTTTCCTTCTTCTTTTTTTGGAGACTCTTCTGTTTTTTTCTCTTTGACTTCTCTTTCTTCTTTCTTTGGATCTTCCTTTTTAACTACTGTTTTTTTCTCTTCTTCTTTTTTTGAAGAGAATTTAATGTACATAAATAGAATTATGAAAAAAAGAATGGGTATTAACAAAATTAAAAGAAAAAACGTTTGACTTGTGAAATTAGATTCTGAATTTAGATTCTCAGACAAATTTGTTTCTACAAGAAAAAGAAGGTCTTCTTGAGTTGAGTTGATTTCCCAGAAAATTGATCCATCTTCAAGAACTGATGAGTCCCTTGGAAAAATTTTTTGTGGTTCTCCAAATATAGGATCTAATTTTAAGTTAAATGTTACTTTTTCTACATCAAAATTGAATGTTGCATAATTTGAGAAACTTCCTTTTGAAGCTAAATTTTGTGAAATTTTCTTAGATTCAAAAGTAATTGTATATACTGATCCTTGCGTGTCTTCAGGTTTTATGATGAAGAAATCTCCTGCCACAGAATATGATACAAACTTCCCGAATTCATCGGATGTTATAATTACTTGAGCATCTGAGGGTTTTTCAAAAGAAAAAGATTTTTGTCTATCTTCGCCAAAATCAAATTTGTAAGTGTAGATTGTAGAAGTTGGTTTTGCGTCTGCGACAATATTAACTGAAGCTGAAAAACCAGCAGATAATAGGATTAAAAATATTGTCAGAAAAGACAGGTGTTTTAGCATATAATTTAGGTATTAATAATATTTATAAAGCTTTGGTCATATAAGAAACTATGGTAAACCATATAGCATTCATCATGGATGGTAACAGGAGATATGGAAAGAAAAATGAACTTTCTTCTAAAGAGGCATATAGTAGAGGAATGACTAAATTTTTGGAGTTTGTAAGTTTTCAAGTTAAATATGGAATCAAGGAAACTAGTTTTTTCGCACTGTCAAGTGATAATTTAAAAAAAAGATCAATTGAAGAAATGAAAGTTTTATTTCAACTATTAAAAGATTTTTCAGAAAATATTGAAATTGAAGATTTTTTTGTTAATAATAAAATTAAAATTACACTTAGGGGAGATATTAAATCTTTGAAAAGGTCAGTTCAAACTAAAAAAGGACTTTCTGAGAAAGATAAAAATTTTGGAAAAGAGCTGCAGAAAAGATTTGATTCTTTTACTGAGAAAATGGGAGAACCTAAATATTTTGTTAATCTTGCTATGAACTACGATGGACAAGAAGAAATTTTACATTCATTTAAAGAGATTATTAAATTAATTGATGAAGGAGAGATGAAGAAAGAAAGTGTTACGGTTAAAACACTTAAAAAACATATGTATTTCAATGATGTGAGTCCTCCTGATGTTATAGTTAGGCCGGGGAATGCTCCAAGATTATCTGGATTTCTTTTGTGGGATAGTGAGTATTCTGAAATTTATTTAACTAAAAAATTATGGCCAGAGTTAGATGAAAGTGATTTTGTACAGATTTTGAATTGGTTTAAGGAAATTAAAAGAAACTTTGGTCAATAATATTTATTCAAATATACTTCTAATTTTGTTTCATCAGGAACTGTTGAGGAGAGAGCTTGTTTTATAGCATCTCTTGAATATTGACTTTTGTATCCTTGAATATATTCTTTAGCTTGTTTTTCTTCAGCTGAGATATCAGTTGTAGTTTCTTCAGAAGTATTGTTTTCTGATAAGTTTTCAAGTTCCTTTCTCTGTTTGTTTCTTCTTATTTGGTTTGCTATTCCGCTAATAAATACAATCACAAGGGCTACAATAAGCACAATTTGTGTTGTATTTAACTCGATCATTTTCTAATGTTTTCCCATTACTTTCATTACTTCAACCATTCTATTTGAGAACCCCCATTCATTATCATACCAGATAACAAGTTTTACAAGGTTTCCTGAAACTATTTGAGTTGATTTTCCATCAATAATTCCTGAGTGTGGATTTCCTACAATGTCAGATGACACTAATTCTTCTTCGGAATACTCAATAATTCCATTTAAATGGTTTTTTGACAAATCTTTTAGAAAATTGTTTATTTCTTCTTTTGTTACTTCTTTTTCAAGTTCTAAATTCAAATCAGTAACTGACCCTGTAATAGTTGGAACTCTGTAAGCTATCCCATTTAACTTCCCTTCAAGTTCTGGAATTAACTTTATAACTGATGAAGCTGCACCTGTTGAAGTTGGAGTTATATTAAATGGAGCTGCTCTTCCACGTCTGAAATCACTGTGGTTTGCATCTAAGATTCTTTGATCTCCTGTAACTGAGTGTACTGTTGAGAATAAACCTTTTTTTATTCCATATTTTTTGTGAAGTTCATATGTTATTGCAGTCATTGAGTTTGTTGTACAAGAGCCGTTTGAAACTAAATCTTCTCCATTATAATTATAATCA
>JBFKKL010000056.1:0-5445 GCA_041631255.1 Candidatus Woesearchaeota archaeon
AAAAACATAGTAATTCTAAACTTAATAAAGTTTAGCTTTAAGAAGTAAATTTATAAAAATAATTTACAAGAATAATATATGAAAAAAAAGAAGATCATTGTAAATGATATAATGCAAAAAAAATATGAGTATTATTTAACAGAACCAATTGGAAAAAATTTTGACCCTGAATTCAAACCTGAGCTAACTCCGAAAGAAATGTTAGAATTGGGAATTTTTGGTGGAAAATATTTAAACGATTGTCAAGAAGAATTTCCAAAAAATTGGTTTAAAAATGCTAAAATTTCAAAAGGAAAATCTGACCCAAAATTAAATTATTTTGAAATTGAAGCTTCAAAGCCTTTAAGCTATTGGATTGAAAAAGATTGGATTTATTTTGAAGACCCAAGAGGTTGGTTTCAGTGGTATTGCAGGTATTATTTGGGAAGAAGATGTCCTGATGATGAAAGACAGATTAAAAGATGGAAACAAATGAAAAGACATATTGCCCAAATCCAAAAAAATTGCCTAAAGGAAGATTTATCCTGTAGAAGAAGACAGAGACAAGCCCTACTACACTGGGCATACGATAGTCGAAAACTATAACAGCTTATGTCCACAATTCCTACAAAATCTCGCGTCGAGTTCATGCGTTCTAAGTGCACATTTTGGACAAGTTTGATGTTTTATAGATTTTTCTTCAGCTAGAAATCTAACTAAAGAAGTAATATGAACTGGAATTATAACTAAAGCACTAATCACAACAAGCATAACAATAAATCTTCCTATATCTGTCACAGGAACAATTTCACCATATCCTACTGTCGTTGCAGAAACAACTACAAAATAAAACGCATCCCAAAAATTATTTATAGCTGGATTAATCAGATATTCAAACTCAAATATCAAAGCTGAAGCTACAAAAATAAGCATAAATATAGTAAAAAGTATTCTTAATACAAACAATTTCTCAAGTGTCAAATCTGACAAAGAATCAGCTTCACTTTCAACATATTTTTTTGAATACCTCAAAAATCTGAAAAACCTGAAAACCCTAAAGAATCTGAAAACTCTAAAGACTTGAAACCCCAAAAATCCAAACCAAAACGGCACAACTGCAAGAATATCTATCCACGTATATCCTGAAAAAAGTAATTTAGTTTTCTTCTTAGCTAATATAAATCTAAACATAAGTTCTACACTAAAAATAAACAAAATTACAGTATCAATAAGATGAATTGTATTTTTCCAAAAACCAGATATTAAAGTAGTTTCAATAATAAAAAGCACACAACTCAGAAAAATCAAAGCAAGAATAAATAAATCAAATTTTAAACTCTCAGGAGTTAACTTATCAGAAAGCCACTCTTCAATAATTTCCCACCCGTCATCACGAGCAAGACGCCTATAATCCATACAATCAAGTTAGAAAAAATCTTTATAAACCTTTGATAAAATGAGAAAGTGAAAAAAATAAATTTATTCAATAAATATTGATAAAATAACTCCTTTCAATCTTGAATATAACATTGAAATTTTATTACTATATACAACATTTGTTTCTGACCCAACTTGCTGAGTAGCTTTAAGCCTCACATCAATTTCTTTTTCATCAATACTATTAACATAATTATCTA
The DNA here is from genome assembly GCA_041631255.1 of Candidatus Woesearchaeota archaeon. Taxonomy (GTDB): domain Archaea; phylum Nanobdellota; class Nanobdellia; order Woesearchaeales; family UBA583; genus UBA583. Next base: position 1,617 of record JBFKKL010000056.1, read on the forward strand.
AAGAAACACTTGAAATTAAAACTTCTCCTGGCTCAAAAACACCGTAGTTCATTTCATTTCCATCAACTATTAAATAAATTAAAGCATCTTGACTAATATTCCCTATAGTATTAATTTCTTCACCAAAATATCTTAATGTATTTCCAAATTTTATAACTCCTTCTCCTCTAACTTCAAATAAATCTAATGAAATTGAGTTAGGATTAATATTTGTAATAATATAGTCACCTTGTCCATTGTCTCCACCAATTTCATTAATATTTAAACCATCACCAAAATCAACTTCAACACTAAGTTCATTTACTCCAAAAGGCAATCCTTCAACAAAACATACAAAATTTGTTCCATCAAACTCACAAGTTCTACCCAATAATGAAACTCTACTTGGAACTTTTGGAGTCCTTATGTGTCCTTGTAGATAAAAACTTCCTCCCAAATATTCTCTATCATTGCCAACATAGAAAATCTCAACATCTGAATCTAAATTCTCCTGAAAAGAATTTAAAGAAACTATAGTATCCAAAGACAAAGTTCCTGAAACTTGATTATCGGCTTCATCAGAAAATTCAAAAGAAAGTTGATCAAAACTACTTGGAAGGTTTAAGCAAACACCATAATAAAATTTATCCTGTAAACATTCAGAAAAATCAGAATCTTCCATAATTTGAACTAAATAATCTGACATAACTTCACTATATGTTCCATCAATTAACAATTTATTCTCTCCAGAATCATCAACTAAATAAACTTGAGGTGACAAATCATCTACACTCAAAACTTTATTTTCCTTCAAGTCACTATTTGCAAAAGAGATTCCCCTAGGATTAAAAACTCTAAGTCCATACCTTTGAGGAGTAGGAAACTCATTAACTTTAGAACTTACCATAAACCCATAATGAGATAATCCATCATAAGAAGATAACATAAATTCTGAAAATGGCTCATCAAAAATTACATCAAAAGAATTTTTAAAATAAATATTCTCAGATTCAAAAATACTTAAACTTCCATAAGGAACTTTCAAATTTATAATAAAAGATTCTTTGAATGAAGAACCAACTAAGTTCTTACCCGAAATATCTACGTTTGAAATAGAATCTCCTAAAGGAATATTTGCTTCAAAATAATTTCCAAAGAAAATCACATCATCGCTTCCACCAACTTCAAAATTACTAGGATCAAAATAATCTCCTAAAACCTTTCCTTTTAATTTAACAGGATTATTTTCGTTCCCGTAAATGTTCTCAACATAATCCAAACTAAAATCTAATTTTTTGGTTACAATATAAGAATAAGTCTGAGTAAATTCTTGATATTCTTGATTTATAAAAGTGAAAACTAAGTCTCCACTATCTTCAAAAGAAGTTTTAAAATAAACACTATCATCTCTGTTAATAATATAATCCGTTATTTCAATTCCATTCTGATAAACACTTTTGAATGCGACATTCTTTGAAGGATTTAGGACAAATTCATTTTGCCCAATCGGAACATATAATTTATTACCAAACACTTCCCCTTTGTCCAAATCCAAATTCTCTATAAATGTTAAGTTTCCAGTTTCAACCCTGGCAGATAAAGAGGCAGGCTTTCCCACCCTATCATTAACTGAAATTAAAAGGTTGGAATCTAAATTATTTTTCACAGGCACAGAATAAATTTCTCCACCATACCTTTCGAGAGAATCAATACCATATTCAAAAGACCCCAAACTTACTTTAAGAGAAGATTCTTCAATCCCTAAATCATCATGAACTTGAAAAAATAAATACTCCGAATTATCTGAAAGAAAGTTTGGCCCTAAAAAAGTAATTTCTGGAGCATTTTCATCCCTATAAAATGTTTCACTATATGTTGAACCTCTTGGCCCAATAAAGTAAAGATAATTTTTTTCTAAAACATCATTAGCTGAAATTTCAAGTTCAAAGTTTCCTGAATAAGGAATAACTCTTTTAATCATTCCTCCATTTAAGTACACATAAAATGGAACGTCTAAAGTTGTTTTTCCAGAGAGAGTTACAGTTTCACCACTTGCAACAATTTTTGGAACTTTAACAGAATAAAAATCAAATTTAGTATCTATATAATTAACATTCAAAGAAATCCTATTGTTAGCTCCTTCAATTACTATCTCATTCATTCCACCATTTAAATTAACAAATGTTGCAAATTTTCCATTAATAACTGGAGTCTTAACTCCCTGAACAAATATATAATCTCCTCCCTCTGCCAAACCCTCAATATAAAAATTTCTTTTTGAAGTTAAGTAAGTACCATCTTGAAAAATTGTTCTTTCATTAAAAAAATTCAAATTTTCAGTATAAGAACTAACACTTGCCAAACTCACAAAATGATAAGGGTCTCTAAAAGATCTATAAATTATTCTTCCTAAAAACTCAGAATTCAAATCATTATCACCTACAACATCAAAATAAACAAGATTAACTCCTTCTTCAACTTCTAAATCTAAACCAAATGACTTGTCATTAAAAGAACTTGTTGTCTGAGTAATTAAAGATTCCCTAGTATGGTCAAATACTCTTACTCTCTCACCACCATATTGAGTACTACCATTAATTGAGATAGAACTTGTTTGAGTCCACAGAAAAGGCCTAACATTTGGAGGCAAAGATTTCTGATTGTCAAAAACAAAATCAAATGAACTTGAATTTATTCTCTGGCCAGATTTAGCATAGTAATCAACTTTCAAAGTATACACGCCGGAATGAACAAAAGGTTGTACATTCTCAATTACATTTCCTTCTTGCTTCAAAGCTAAAACATTTAAACTTCCTTTAGGAGAAAGGAATGCAACATAACTATCAACATCCTGAGTTAATCCATAATCCAAAATAAACTTATTATAAGGAGAAGAAAACCTCTCACAAACATCATCCAAACTATCAAATGTACAAGTTTGAGAAGAATATACTAAAGATAAACTTGTAAAAAACAAAATCAAGATAAAATATCTTCTAAACATAGTTCAACACCTAATTTTTACATTAAAAAGATTTAGCTGTAAAGTTTAGTAGTAATAAAACAGAATTTAAGAAAAATGAAGGTCACCCTTGCGTTTCCGAAAAAGATCAGTACTTGCAAAGGCTAATAGGGCTTAACTTCTGTGTTCGAAATGGGAACAGGTGTAACCCCAAACTATATGAACCTTCTAATAGAAATAACTCTAAAGTATTTATAAATATTTCTAAAAAGAAAAAGAAAAAATTTAAGGATATAAAGGAGTCACAGTCCTAATCATAGCAGAAGGAGTTGTGATATCAATTGGTTGAGGAGCACCATTCCTACTTAATAAAGTAATAGTTGCTGACTCTTGCTCTCCAACATTAAAAGAACTATTAAATTCCATCCTAACTAAATCTCCATTTACCAAATAACCTTGATTTTGAGGTGAGTTATTATTTGATAAATAATTAATTGCAAAATTTGTTGTTGAAACTCCCAAAGCAGGATTATATGCAACCGATTGAGAACCTCCATCAGTATCAACAGCAATAGTTAAATCTTCTAACTTAATAGGAGTTGAACCTGCACCAAGTCTCACTAAAATCCTAAATGAATCTGAAGTAGCATTAATATTACCATCAGAAGTATCTTGAGCTGTAACTTGTACAACCTCAATTGAAGTAGTAATCTTTTCTTGTGATTGACGACCCACATCAAGTGATTTAGACTGTAGTGATGAAGCAGTCTGAATCAAAACTCCTGCAGCTACAGCAGCAACAAGAATTAAAGCGATGAAAATAATCAAAGTTCCAATTCCTTGAGCTCCTTTCTTAGTATTTTTATATTCCATTTTTATGTATTAATA
>JBFKKL010000057.1:0-5420 GCA_041631255.1 Candidatus Woesearchaeota archaeon
CAAGAACACCGTGTTCATAACCATCAATTGATAGTCTTAATCTAGCATCTGAAACGTCTTGAAGCGCAGTGAATCTAACAGTTACATCAACAACTTCTCCGTTTAATACTTGAAAAGAGTCAATATCAGTTACTTCAGTTCCGTCAACTTCAATTTTTTCAATGATGATGTCTAGACCTTCAGTATCTTTTTCTGAACCGAAAAGGAATGTTTCAGTCATAGTGTTAACACCATTTGAAGCTTCAACAGTTAGAGTGTACGTATTACCTCTAGTTAATAAATTGAAGTTATCAGTTAAATCTTGTAAATTGTAAGTGAATGTTTCAGTTACACTTGAATTTTCAATTTTAACTGCATTAACAGTCTTAGAAGTTCCGAGTTCTTCAATTGTGAAAGTAAACTCTGTGAACTCTCCATTTGACGCGTTTCCATTTGAAGCAGTAACAATCACAATGTAATCATTGTTTTTTTCTTGAATGTTCATATCTTCAATAGTAAAAGGATTAGCGTGGACAGCAGCAGCTGAAATCAGCGCTGTACAAATTAGGATGAAAAATTTTACGAATTTATTCATTTTAAATAGCTCACTATATTCATATTTAGTGGTAACTATCATTAGTTCTAGCTTATTTATAAACTTTACGCATTTGTTGTTATTGTGAAGTGAAGAAAATAAGTTGTTATTATTATGGATTATTTATAAATAAGTGATTCTTTCCCTTTTATATGTATGTATTAATTAGCCTTAAAACTGGTCTTTTTTACTATTATAAACCTGAAAATGGAGATTTTCACACGAAAGAAGGTTTTGTTAAAGCTGAAGAGTTTAAAGAAGGTGTTAGAAAGGTAGTTTCTAATTTAGATAGAGAATTTTATGTTTTTCCTTCTAATGATTATGATAAATTGCAGAAATTTAGACGTGGCCCTCAATTAATTACAACTAAAGATTTGGGTTATATTTTAGCTAGAAGTGGAATTGGTAAAGAATCTTATGTGGTTGAAGCAGGTTCTGGTTCTGGTGCAGCTACATCATTTTTTGCAAGGTTAGTTAAAAAAGTTAAATCTTATGAAGTAAGAGAAGATCACCAAAAAATTGCAATGAAGAACTTTGAAAGTATGGGACTTGATAATGTTGATTTTATTCTTGGTGATTTAAATGATTATATTGAAAAAGAAACTGATGTTGATCTGTTGTTTTTAGATATGCCGGATCCTCAAATAGTTCTTCAAAAAGATTTATCTGCTTGTAAAAGAGGGTCATATATTGTTTGTTATGTGCCTTCAATAGTTCAAATTCAAGAGATAATTAATGTTGTTAAAGGCAGGAATGATTTATATTTTGAAGAGATTTCTGAAGTAATTTTAAGGCATTGGAGAGTTTGGGAGAGAATTGCAAGACCGGAACATAGAAAAGAAATAGATCATACGGCTTTTCTTGTTTTTATTAGAAAGGTTTAATCTAAAGAAATAAATCTTTAGCTCCAAGTGTTTTTTTTGCTGAATCAAGAAGTTTTGAAGTTAATTCTAAATTTTGAATTTTATCTGAATCAGTTAGTTCTTCTTTAGGAGTTTTTGATTCTTTAAACTCATCTTTTTCTAATTCGTATAGTTTATTTGATGATAAATCATTAAGGTAAGTTTTACTGTCCATACATAGCAGCTCAGCAGTTTTATCTTTATTGTAAGTTATTATAAGTTTCTTTCTATTAACTTCTGAAAGAGCATTTTTCTCTCTGTATTCTTTGATTTCAGTTAAAACATTTCTAATTTCTTTTAGGATTTTATTAACTTCAGTTACTGTAATTTTACCTGAGTCATAGTCTTTTTTGGCTTTATTAATACTATCAAGAGCTACTTTGACGAAGGATGGAAGTTTCTTAGTTTCAACAAACTCAGCTGAGAATTTTTTAAGAAGTTTTGTCTCATCAAGTTCTTTGTATCCTGGAAGTGTTCTCATTTGAGTTAAAAGTTCCGAATACGCTGTAACAACTGAATCTTTAGTTCTCTCTTCAGTTACTTCTTCAAACATTTTTTTTATTTTTTGCAGGAAATCTTCGGCATTAACCAAGGCTTTGTCAATATCTACTCCTTTAACTTCAACTGTTTTATCGTGTTCAATTTTTTTGAACATGGCAACAGCTTCTTCAAGTGTTTTAACTTCTTTTTGAGTAATTATTTTGTCTTTAGCTAAAAGTACTTCTTTGAAAATTTTAACTGTCTCTTTTGGTGTTGTTGGGTTGTATCCTTTAAGCATTAAAAGTGCTTGAGCAGGGTTTAAAACTGCGTAATAAATATCATTCATCATAATATCTGTTAAAGTTTTTTTGGCTCTATCAATTAGTTGGTTTCCAACATTCATATGCATGTCAATTGCTTCAGCTGAAGGTTTGATTTTACCTAATTTTAGAAGTTCTTTCCAAGCAGAATATAACCCTCTATCGTAAAATGGAACTCCGTCTCTTAGGAATGTGAACATAACTGGGTGAGCATCTTTAAGAGCATCCCAAAAGTCCGTTAGCAGGTAAACTTGAGTGTGAACATTAATTCCTGTCAATTGTGCAACTTCTCTTGCCATTTGCCAAATAATTCTTGTTAATTGGTCTTTAACTTGCATTCTTGGCATTCTTTTAACATCAGTATCATCAACTACAACAAAAACGTCAAAGTCATTTGATTTTTCTCCTCTAAGCCATGAACCTGCTCCTGCGTATACTACAATGTATTTTTCAAATTTTTGGAGAAGCATATTTCTGTGAATATCAATTGATTTTAGTGCTGAGATAAAACCTCTGTTATCTGTGTGCACAAATGAACTTCCGAGTTTTTTTAAGTCATCATAAATACCATCAAAACAGTTTTCTCTTAGAATTGAGATACTTGTTCCAAAAAACATGATGTCTTTATTGTCTTTAAGATAATAATCAACATATTCTTGTCCATAATTGTCTTTTTTCTTTTCTTCAACTAAGATTTCATCAAATTTGTCTTGAAGAAGAATTTTAGCATCAAAATATGTAATTGGTTTTTCAAAATCATCAAGAAGAAAATGTATCTCTAGCTTGTCAAAATTTGGAGTAGGCACATTATTTTTCATCTCAATTAATGGCACAAGATAGAATCCCATAGATTTATCTTTGGTTTTTTCTTCAACAGCTTTGATAAGTGGAAGAATTAACTGTTCTTTTTCTTTTAACTTGCTTTGAAGGTCTTGAGGAAGTTTTGCAATCTCCTTTTCAAAAGTAGAAATGTCTGCTTGTTTTTCTTCTTTAGTCATAGTCAAGTTAACCTTTAGAGAATTTATAAGTCTTTTGTATTGGTCTTTAGTTGTAGCTTTAACTTCGTTAATTATATAAATGAGTAAATTTCTTATTTTCTAAAATGGTTGATGACATTTTCAAGAACCAAGTTAAAAAAGGTTTTCAGTCTTGCAAAGAAGACGTTGAAGCTGTGCGTTTTGAAAATGATCAACTGAAAAACAAAGTTGAAAATTTAGAAGGGCAAGTTTCTACTTTAGTTTCAGAAATTCGAGAATTAACTTCTGTTTTAAGCTCAATGAAGGAGAATCTTAGTAAACCTCAAGTAGTTCAAAGGGAAGAGATTGTTGAGCCTTTATATACATCAGAAGTAGTAAGAGAAGTTCCAATTCAAACAAGAAAAGTTCCTATTGAAGATCCTTATGAGGCACTTCTTGCTTTTAAGGCTAAAGCTAATAAGAAAGATTTGGTTAAGAAGAAAATGGCATCTTTAATAGGGGAAAATGGCTTGTCACTTGCTGAACTTAAGTATATGATAGTTGATCATTTTAGATATTGTTCTAAAGCTACATTCTATAATTATCTTAAGGAACTAGAATATAACAAGGTTTTGAATGTTGAGAGAAGAGATTCTAAAAATATGGTTTTCTTGATGGGAATTGATAGAGAAATTTAAATTGCAATCTCTTTGATTTCTTTATTTTTCTCATCAAATTCAAATACTTTAAATGTTTCAGCGACATTAATTACTCTTGTTTTCCCAACAATTTCTTCAAGGCCTGATGTCTCGTGAATGTGGCCACAAAAGGTTACGTCAGGAGAATAATGTTCTAAAAACTCAGTTAGGGCAGAAGATCCTGAAACAAATGGAAAAAATGGGGATGCATCTCCCATTTGAGTTCCAGCAGGGGGAATGTGGTTTAATTGTATTTTACAAGGAATGTGTTCTATTGCTTTGAAATTCTCAATTGTATTTTGAAAAACAAAATCTTCTGGGACTCCTGCTCTGCCTATTGACATATAATTAGTTCCGAAAAGTACTAAGTTCTCATTTATATGAACAGGTTTGTTTCCCAGCATGTGTACTTTATAATGCTCTTCAAGTATTTTCACTTTCGCTTTACTTTCGTGATTTCCGGGAACCATAATAACTTTTTTATTTTTGAAAGGTTTTAGAAGAGTTCCAAAGTCGTTTGGTTTGTCAGATAAGTCTCCTACAAGGAGAACAAAATCTATTTCGTCAAGTTTTACTTTTTTCTCAATATTTTTAGTGATTTTATCGTTTGAATGAAAATCACTTGCTACAAGGAATTTAAGATTAGTCATTTTATACTGAAAGGTTCTCAAGTATTGCCAGACTATCTAAGAGCGCGTTGTAGTATAAAGTTATGCTGTCCCAGAAGAAGATGAAAAGACAAGTAATAATTAAGTATTTGATTAGTCTTCCAATGAAAACTAAGTATAAGTATCTTGGATATGAAAATTTAAATGAACCATAAAATACTGCTAAAACTTCAATTGGCCCTGGGAATATATTTCCAAAAAGTAAAACGTAACCTCCATAGTTATCGATTTTTTCTTTGTATTTTTCATAATTTTTTTTGAATAGGAATTTTACAACACCTTCTCCGAGTATTCTTCCAAAAAGATAATTGAAAGTCATTCCTACAAGATTTCCTAAAAGTCCAATAAGAATGATTAATGGGATTGTGTGGTCTGTAGATGATAAATAATATAGAAATACAGCTTCAGTTGGGAGAATTAGGAAAAATATTGTTCCTAAAATTGAAACATAAAAGAGACCTATTAATGTTGAATTTGTGATTTGGGCTTCTACGTGTAAATAGTAAGAATATACTGTAGGATTTTGTTTCAAAATGCTCAAGAAAAGATTTAAAATTGGAGTATAGAAGAAATATAAAAGTGCAACAATAAAAATTATTGCAATTAGTTTCCCTCGTCTTTTTAGAAAAGATGACCCTTTTTTGGGGACAGAACTTCTAATAGGTTCTTTATGCCCTCTTTGAGATGGCAAAACAAATTTATCGTCATTGTTATCTTCTATCTCAATATAGTAGTCTTCTTTACTCATTACTCTTAACAGTTGTAAGATAGGTTTATAAATTTTTAGATCAGATGATAAAAGTAATGGTACATGATAAATAC
>JBFKKL010000058.1:0-5375 GCA_041631255.1 Candidatus Woesearchaeota archaeon
AACATTTGAGGAATTGAAACTATTTGTTGTGGTTTGTATGCCACTTTTATTTCTCCTTTCTTGACTTTTGTAAAAAATTGTTGTAAAACTGTACCTTTGAAATGTTTTGATAATTCTTCAAAATAATTTTCTTCATTTATTTTCTCTTCTCCAAATTTTGCAAAATTAGCCTTAATTGTATTTGATAAAACATTAATCACAGTAGATTTACCAATACCATTTCTACCTAAAATACCTGTAATTGTTCCTTCCTGAATGAGTGGAAGATTGAAAATTCTAAATCCATTTATACCGTACTGATGAATTGGATTGTCTTTTAATTCTGGCAAATTAATAATTTGAATGGCATCAAATGGACAAATTTTTGGACATATTCCACATCCCGTACATAAAACTTCATCTATTCCTGCCTTTTTATCATCTGCTTCATAAATACAATCTGAATCAGTCATATTTACCGGACATTTTTTCATACAAGCCCAATTACACAAATGAGGCTTACATTTAGATTTTTCAATTACAGCTATTCTTGGCATTCTATACTAGAAAAAAGAAATTGAGTATTTAACTAATTTACTCTACTGAGATCTTTTTAGATCTTAGAGCCCTACCTGATGCTGTGTTTGTTTTCTTACATTCAGTACAAGTGTGTCTTAAATCAGGTCTTTTTGAGTGTTTTTTATTGTATCTCTTCCATGAGTTTAATGCTCCTCTTGAAATTCTACCTTTATTACCCATACCTTGAGTAATTCCTTTAAGCTTAAGTCTAATTTGTGAGAATTGTGATAAAGGATGAGTTTTGTTTCTTCCTCTATTTTTCTCTAACTTTACCTTTTGAAGAGTATGCTTTTTACAAGTTGGGCAATATCTCTTCATATCTTTAGGGATTTTCATAGTAAAAGAATTAGTAAAGAGTTTATAAAGATTATTGTCTATTCGTAAAGATCGTGGCCAGGATGCTTTCTGTCCCAATCACCTAAAAATCCACAAGGATTTTCAATTTTTGAGAGGGACCTATTTTCAAGAATAATTGAACCATCTTCTTCTACATCTAAAAGTATTCCAACTAAAGTCCTAACTCCCGTTGAACCATTTATTTTCCCTATTGCAAAAACTTTTCCATTTCCTTCAAAATCTAAATCGTAAACTCCGTGATGAACAGAATTAGAAATGTCAACTATAGAATATCCGGACTCAACCAATAACCTTGGTGATTGCGAAATGTTCCTGGAACCAGAATCTGTCCCATAAAAACCTACTTGTCTTCTTTTGATATTTTCGTACATATGTGTGTTTTACACCTGTTGTTCGTTGAAAAGAGTTGTAGTATTTAAAAGTTTATAACTCTTAGCAAGAGGAGAATTTCATTTCACAGGAACCTGAAATGCCTTAATTGTTCCTTAATTGCTCCAGTATTCACAATTTAAAAAAACCTATCTCCAATAGTTTTTCTTGTAGGTAGTCACAAATACTTAAAACTTAAAATTTGAAAAATGAAATTAGATAAATGTCAATAATTAAGAGATTAAAATTAGAGGGTTTCAAATCCTTTGCAAAACCAACCATTTTACACTTTGAAAATGGATTTAATACTATTGTTGGTGCAAATGGTTCGGGAAAATCTAATGTATTTGATGCACTTTGTTTTGTGCTTGGAAGAATGAGCTCTAAAGGACTTAGGGCTGAAAAACTTGGGAACCTAGTTTTTAACGGTGGGAAAGGCATGAAACCTGCAAAAGAAGCTGAAGTTGCATTATTCTTGTCAAATGATAATAAGGAGTTACTTAATGTGGAATTAGATGAAATTAAAATTTCTAGAGTTGTTAAAAGAGATGGACAATCAACTTATTATCTGAATAATAATAAAGTTACAAGAACTGAAATTGTTGAAATTCTAAAAAGAGCGCACATTGATCCTGATGGATATAATATCATTTTACAAGGAGATATTATGAGGATTGTTAACATGACTCCAATTGAGAGGCGTGAATTAATTGAAGAGATTTCTGATATTTCGGGATATGAAGAGAAAAGAGAAAAGGCGCTTAAAAAATTAGAGAAAATTGAAACTGATTTGAAAGAAGCTGATCTTCTAATGGAAGAGAAAACTAAGTATTTGAGAGAATTAAAATCTGAAAAGGAACAAGCTGAAAAATTTCATAAAACTAAAGAAGATTTGAGATTTCAATCATTACTTTTACTTAAGGCCAAATTGAAGAGAAATGCGGATTTGAGAATTAAAAAGGAAGATGAGCTTAAAGAAAATGAAGAAAAACTAGGAGAATACAAAGACAAGCTTGATGAATTCGAAGCTCAAACTAAAAAAATTGATGAAGAAATTCATTCTCTTGAAAAGCAAATTGAGATTAAATCACATGGAGACTTTATTGAGGTAACTAATAAGATAACTCAGCAAGAGACAAAACTTCAAGGACTAAATGAAAGAAAAGCTGAGCTTAAAAAACAAATTGAAGAGATGAAATCTAAAGAAGTTGGAGTTAATGAGAATATTGCTAAAAATAATAAGCAAATCAAAGAGATTGAAAGTGAAACTAAAGATATACGAGATAGAAAAACTGCCCTTGAAAAAGAACTTAAAGAACTTGACTCCAAACTTCAAGACAAAAAAAAAGGTCTTTCGACATCCTCATTTAAAGAACTTGATGATTTAGACGCACAAATTGATGAACTGAATAAAAAGAAATTAGATAAAAATCATTTAAGAGAAGATAATGCAATACAAGTTGAAAAATTAAATACTAAACTTGAACACCTAGAAGAAGAACAAAAAAGACTTGAAGGGTCTGCTGCTGAAAATAAAGATTCAGTAAATGAACTTGAAAAACTAAGAAAAGAATTGAAAGAATTAATTTTAAAAATATCTCAAACTGCAAACAATAACTCAGAAACCTCTGCTAAGTTATCAAATTTAATTCAAGAGAGTAATGAATTGAACGAGAAATTTTCAAGACTTCAAATTAAAGCTGCCCAATCAAAAGATTTAATGGCATCAAATAGGGCTGTTGATACAATTTTAAAACTTAAAGCAACTGATAAAGGGATTCATGGCACTGTTGCTGAACTGGCAAGTGTCCCTTCTAAATATTCTTCTGCCCTTGAAACAGTTGCAGGAAAATCACTATTTAACATAGTAGTTGATAATGACCAAACTGCTGTTAAATATATTAGGTATCTTAAAGATAAAAAAATTGGGAATGCTACTTTTTTGCCTCTTAACAAAATTAATGCGAAATTCAAATTAGATGAATCAGTAATGAGTAAAAAAGGTGCTGTTGATTATGCGCTTAACATCGTAAGATACGATAAGCAATATGAAAATATTTTCAATTTAGTTTTTCAGGACACTTTAGTTATTGAGGACATTAATGATGCTAAAGGAATAGGTATTGGATCTTATAAAATGGTAACACTGGATGGAGATTATGTTGCTAAGACTGGTGCTATGAGTGGAGGATTCAAAAGTAGATCTAAAGGACTTGGTGCATTTAAAGACGATGAAAGTTCCAAAGAACTTGAAAAAGTTTCTTCAAAACTAGAATCATTAAATTCAACAATTTCTCACTTGAAATCTGAAAAAGAAGATTCTGAGACTAAATTGTATGAATTAAGACAAAGAAAGCTTGAAGTTGAAGGAGATATTTCTAAAATTGAGAAAATACTTTCAATTGGAGGAAGAGACTTCAATTCACTTAAAGGAGAAATCGAAGCAATTATTGGAGATAAAACTATTGTTGAAGGTAGTTTGAAGAAAATTGAAAGAGACATTAAGATGCTCGATGAGGAGCTTGAGAAAATCTATAAACGAAAAGTTGAAATAAAAGGAGTTTCATCTGGAACTGGGAGTGTTATGGAAGAAGTTTCCAAACTTGAAGAAAAAAGAGATAAAGTTCGTGAAAATTTGGTTGAAGTATCGTCTAAACTTGATTCAAAACAAATTCACATCACAAGTGTTTTAACCCCAGAAATCAAAAACCTTGAAAAAATTCTAAAAGAAACCAGAGAGTCTTCTGAAAAAACTAAGACAAACTTTGAGAAATTAACTTCTGAAATTAAAGATATTGAATCTGAGATTAAGGAACTTAAAGTAAAAGAAAAAGAACTTTCAAAAGATTACAAAGATTTCATTGCTAAAAGAGATAAATTCAAAGAAGAAAAAATTAAACTTGAACAAAAATATGAAAAAGAGTTTTCTAGATTTGATTCAATCAAAGAGAAGAGTGCTCAACTTAGATATGCAATCTCTGAATTTGAAACACTTTCTAAGACATTGAATGAAGAACTTGAAGTACTCTATAACGAGATTAAAACTGAACTTGTTGATATGGTAGAAGATAAAACAAAAGGAGAAGACGAAATTAAAGATTTAGTTGATAGTGTTGATAGTAGACTTAAAGGGTCGCCAATTGATGTTAAAGAACTTCAAAATAGAGTTAATAATTTGAAATCAAGACTTACAGCATTTGGTTCCATTAATATGAAAGCTGTTGAAATTTATGATAAACTAAATGAAGAATTTACAGCACTTCTTGAAAAGAGAGAAACTCTAAATAGCGAGAAGAAAGAAATTTTAGAATTTATTGCTGAAATGGACGAAAAAAAGAAAGAGAGATTTATGGAAACTTTTGTTCAACTTAGAGAACAATTTGTTAAAACATATTCTGAACTTTCAACTAAAGGAGAAGCTGAACTTGAAATAGAAAATGAAAATGACTTGTTTAACTCAGGAGTTGACATTAGAGTTAGATTGTCACAAAAAAATTATCTAGATATTAAATCACTTTCTGGAGGAGAAAAAACAATTACTGCAGTTTCATTTATCTTTGCAGTTCAAGAATTCCATCCTGCTAGTTTCTACATCTTCGATGAGATTGATGCAGCCCTCGACATTATGAATTGTGAAAAGTTAGGTAAACTCATTGCAAAGAATGCCCATAAAGCTCAATATGTAGTTGTATCACACAGCGAATATTTAATTCAAAGTGCACAAAGTATTTATGGAGTTACGATGGATGCTACAAAAGTTTCAGGAGTTGTAAGTTTGGACTTGAAAGATACAAAAGACTACGTTGATGATGCTCCAGCTGAAACTTAGAAAAATTATTTTTATAATTCTTTAAAGTAGATATAAATCCATGCACAAAGTGCACCCACTAAATTAAATATTAAGTCTAAAGATGTGTTTATGTATCCTCCAACACCAGTTTCTTCAAAAAGAACTGTTGCAGTAAATTCAAGAATTTCATTAATTGCTCCAGCACCAAGACCTGCCATCACAAGAACGATACCCAACCTAATTACTGAAGAATTTTTTTTGATTAAAAGGTAAGGTTTTAATAAATAGTACATTAATAGAG
>JBFKKL010000059.1:0-5373 GCA_041631255.1 Candidatus Woesearchaeota archaeon
AAAAAACAGTTGAAAAAATTGCTCCTGAAAAAGCATATGGAGAAAGACAAGACGAAGCAATGCAAGAAGTTCCAAAAGAACAACTTCCACAAGATGCTGAAATTACAGTAGGTATGCAACTAGCAGCTCAAGGTCCTCACGGAATGATTCCTGTAACTATTGCAGATGTTAAAGAAAAAACAGTAGTTGTTGATTTCAACCACCCTCTAGCAGGCAAATCACTTAATTTTGAAGTAGAAATTGTTGAAGTAAGAGATGCTACAAAAGAAGAACTAGAACACGGTCACGTGCACGGTCCAGAAGGACATCACGAAGAACATTAATTCTTTACATTTTCTTTTTTGTTGAAACTTACAGTGACAACAGAAAACATACCTTTATAAATATAGAAATTCTATAATTATTATGAGTTTAGACAACATTTTGCACGCAGAAGGAGCTTTAATTGTATCAGATTTACATGGAAATTATGGAGCTTTTAGAAATGCTCTAGAAGCTGCAAATGACAATAATTACGCTTTATTATACAACGGAGATGCTACAAATGATTATCTTTTTAGAGAAAAATTAAAAGATTTAGGTTATAAACTTCCAAGGGAAATTGCTTTTGAATATATGGAACAAAAAGCTTATGAAGAGGGTTCAGGCTTTGGTAAAAATGATTTAGATACTTACAAATTAATTTTAAATTTACAAGCAACAGGAGGAGACATTTCTCCATTTTTAGAAGCAACACCCAAAGAACAACATGAAGATTTAAAGAAAATGCTTCAAGGAGCAGTTGAGTATTATCAAAGTGATTTATACCAAAAGAAACTTGAGAATTTAGTTCAAAATCTTCAGCAAGATAGAGGTGAAGAAATTCACGAAAATTTATTAAGATCAAGAGCTCTATATGAAATAATTATTGATGAAGAAGCAAGAGTTTTTGCAGAGCATTTAAACGAACATGAAAAAGTAACAGTTCTTTACAATGATGGAAACCATGAACCTTTTTATTTTGTTGAAAAAGTTAAAGGATATTTGAATAACAAAGATCAAATAGTTCATTTAAATGAAAGAGAAGGTTTCACAAGAATAAAAGATAATATTGGGAATATAATGTCAATAGCAGGTCTTACAAACTGTTCTCATTACTTGAATCACGTAATTGACATTTATCATCCTCAAGAAATAGATGTTTTGTATCAGCATATGTCAGTTGATGAAAATAGAAAAAAAGCCATGCTTCAAGGAGCAATGAATGAAGATGATGTAAAAGCAAGAGAGGATTTAATCTCACAAGACAAAGATTATCAGAGAATAAAAAAAGGTGAAGAAGGCGAATCACTTGACGTATTTTTAACACACGGCCAAGTTGGAAGTCCTAAACTTTCAAATGGAAGGCAAGGATTTGATGTTCCTTATTTAGGTTCAGCAGCAAAACTATCTTTAGAATCTAAATTAACAGTTGAAGGACACATTCATGATTCAATAGAAACAACAAACTCATTTGGAAAGCCTATGATTAGAGCAGCAGGAGAGAAAGCTGCAATTCTTAAAAAGAATGGAGAAAAAATAAATGTTGATTGGATAACAATTGATGAAAATTTCAATGGAAACCACAATAATCCAATTCCTTATGATAACAAATATTTAATGATGAGAGTTGAAGATTTAGTTAAACAATACAAACTTCTTGAGCAAGAAGTAGCAAATGAAGATACTTATGCTAAAGCAGCATAACTTTTAAAATAAACTTTACCTTTCTATTTTAATGAAAAAAGAAAAATTTGAGAAACTCTCTTTTAGGCAAAGGTTAGAAGACATTCCAAAAATCGAATTCAAAGAAATTCTCAAAGTAAAAAATCCAGTTATTTTTGACACTAATTTCCTCTTTACAACATTTGAATTTAAAATTGATGTTATAGCTCAAATAGAAACCGTTATTTCAAAAACTCATAACCTTTATATTTATGAAGGAACTTTAGATGAACTTGAAGCAATTGAAAAAAAGAAAACTAAAAACAAAAATTTTCTTCCTCTTATTGCAAAGATGCTCGTACTTTATAATTTTAAAATAATTAAATCTAAACAGTCATATGTTGATGACCAAATATTAGAGAACATAAATGACAAAGTTATTATTGCAACAAATGATAAAGAACTTAGAAAAAAACTTTGGGAAAAAACATCAAGAGTCCTCTATATGAGACAGAAGAAATATTTAGAAGTTAAATAAGGGACTAAGAAAAAATCAAGTTTAAAATTTTTTTCAACGGAATTTAATGGACAGAATATTTTTTCACAGTACTCTTCTGAGAACTTTTTATTCTCTGAAAATTCTCATTAATTTTATAAACTGAAATTCTTTTAAATAAAGTAAGTGGCATTTGATTTTATAATTGCAAACAAAGAATTTTTCATATTTATTTTGATTCTATCGGGAATTCTTTTTTTAGAAAGAAAAAAGTTAGAACTCCAAGGTTCATTCCCTTTGTTTTATGTTTTATTATACAAAACAAGTCTTGGACTTGACAAGATGAAAAAGTGGTCTGAAAAGCACCCTAAAACTTTCCTATATCTTGCATATCTTTCAATTTTTGTAGGAGTTATTGGAATGATAGCAATGTTTATATTAATGTTTTGGCAGCTAGGATTTATTGTTGACAATGAACTCTCATCAGGTGGAGGTTTAGTTCTCCCACTTAAAACAGAAAAAGGTTTGGATTCAGCAGTTCCAGTTTTTTATGTTCCATTTTGGTACTGGTTTTTAGCTTTATTAATTCTAGTAGTTGTTCACGAATTTGCTCATGGGGTAATTGCAGAAAGATTCAGAATTCCAATTAAATCATCAGGTTTAGCATTCTTTGGTTTAGTTTTACCTTTTGTTCCAGGTGCATTTGTAGAGCCTGATGAAAAAGTTCTAACTAAGAAACCTTGGTGGCAGCAAATTGCAGTTATGGGGGCAGGTTCAACTAGTAATTTTCTTTTTGGATTTCTATTTATATTGTTAATAATTATTCTTGCAAATCCACTTATGAGTGCAACTCAAGATGAACAATTTGTTTTTCTAAATACTTCAAATCAAAGTACACTTTATACAGATTACGGAATTACTAATGGTACAATTATTAAATTTGATGATTCAAAAGAAAATATTTTTCTAAGATTTCAAGAAATAAATCCAAATGAAAACCATACTTTAACTCTTCTTGAGAATGGAGAAGAAAATACTTATAAAATAACAACCTATGAAAGAGAGGACAATTCATCAAAAGGAATGATAGGAATAATTGGAATTTATTCTCAATATGAAAATAAAGATAATTATAAATGGTTAGGAGATATTCCAATTTATTTCAAAGAACTTCTTGTATGGATCGCTTTATTAAATATAGGAATTGGTATGATGAATTTATTGCCACTCGGAATAACTGATGGAGGAAGAATTGCTAAATTAGTTTTTGAAAATTATTTTTCATCCGCAATAGCATCATCACTTTACACGCTAGTTTCATGGGTTTCATTGATTCTTATAATCTTAACTTTATGGCCATCTCTACTTGTTTCTTTACTTGGTCTTTTTTAGTGATTTTTATCTCACACTTATGTTTTTATCTAAAAATTCACAAAAGCTTTATATATACAGAACTATTACTATTTTACTAGATGGCGAAACAGCGAGGTGTATCACTTCCTTCAGGACAAGGCGGATTAGTTGGGAGTTTTGACACTAGCTATAAGACCAAGATAGAATTTTCTCCTCAATTTGTTGTGTACTTTTCACTTGCAGTTGTGGTTTTTGTATTTGTTTTATTTAATTTATAAAAAAATGAAGGGGTGTAAAAATTAGTGATTCCAGGAGTTAACCCGCGTCAACTAAAAGCAATGATGAAACAAATGGGCATGTCCCAAGATGATATTGAAGCAACTCAAGTTATTATTAAAACACCAAACAAAAGTTATGTATTTGAAGCACCACAAGTGCAAAAAATTGTAATGCAAGGCCAAGCTTCATTTCAAATCACGGGAGATTATTCGGAAGTTGAAGACAAAGCTCAAATTACTATCTCTGAAGATGATGTTAAAACAGTTTCAGAGCAGGCCCAAGTTTCAGATGATGAAGCGATGAAGGCTCTCCAAGAATCAAATGGAGATATTGCTCAGGCAATTATCAATTTAACATCATAAAAATGGAAGATACAGTTGAACTATTAAGAGAACTTAAGAGACATTTAAACTCCATAGAACATATGATCTATGTTTCATGTAAATTCACAAGGACAACAGAGATGCTAAGAAAAGTAATGGAATCTATGGTTTCCACTTACGAATATTTCTTTGGAACTGCTTTTAGAATTCTTGTGCCTCAAGAAGAAGCATCATATGTAAACACAGTGCAAGATAAAATTCAGTTATTAAGAGAAGCACTTTTACAAAGAGGAATTGATGTTGACATTTCAGATTATTTCCTTCTGAAAAGATTATTACTTTCAGAATTTGATTGTATTGGAGAGTACAGAAAGAACTTATGTATGGTATCTTACATTGATGGGGAAGAATATGTAATTAATATGAGTAAATTACTTGATTTTTACGAAAATCTAAAATTAAATTGCAATGGACTTACTGGACAAGTTCATTAAACAAACTTTTTCTATACTAACAACTCTTTCGTAGTTATAAGGAGTTTTATAAAAATATATAAAAACTAAACCATGGGAAAACTGATTGTTATTTCTTCAGGTAAAGGAGGAGTTGGAAAGACAACTACAAGTGTGAATTTATCATCTGCACTTGCTAAACAGGGAAAAGATGTAATTCTTGTTGATGGAAATTTGACAACGCCAAATGTTGGTCTTCATCTAGGGCTTACAAAATTTCCTGTAACATTAAATGATGTACTTAGAGGAGAAGCTGCTTTATCAGATTCAATTTATATTCACCCTCTTGGATTCAAATTAGTTCCAGGATCACTTTCTATTAGAAGTTTTTCTGATATGAATTCAAGAAAGCTAAAGAAAGTTTTTGATGATTTAAGAGACATGTGTGATTTTGTAATTGTTGATAGTGCTGCAGGTCTTGGAAACGAATCAATTTCAGTTTTGAAAAATGCAGATGAAATTTTAATTGTTACAAATCCTGAATTGCCTGCAGTAACAGATGCGTTCAAAGTAGTTACTTTAGCAAAAGAAATAGGAATTCCAGTTAAGGGGGTTGTTTTAAACAAAGTTAGAAAAAATGATTTTGATTTAGGACCAAGAGCAATTGAATCACTTCTTGAAACTCCAATTACCTCAATTTTAGATGATGATCATCAAATGAGAGAAGCTCTTTACAAAAAGAAACCTCTTGTTCACATCAAACCTAAAGCAAAATCATCAAGAACAA
>JBFKKL010000060.1:0-5372 GCA_041631255.1 Candidatus Woesearchaeota archaeon
ACCTGAAGATTTTAAATTGTTCAAAGAAGCTACAACAAATCAAATTGTTATTATGGGAAAAAATACTTGGAATTCTTTACCTGAAAAATTTAAACCTTTACCTAATAGAGAGAATGTTGTTATTAGTTCAACTATCTCAGAAGTTTCTGGAGTCCAAATATCTTCCTCACTAAGTGAAGCTCTTGAAAAAACTAAATCAGAAAAAAATCAATTTATTATTGGTGGTGCAAGATTGTATGAAGAGGGACTTAACTATGCAGATGAATTATATCTATCTTTTGTTAATGGGAAATTTGTTGGAGACACATTTTTCCCTGAATTTGATGAAAAAGATTGGGAAATTGTGGAAGAGAAGAAATTTGAGGAATTTACTTTCAAAAAATTTTCACGAATTAAATAGTGATATATCTCACTTAGAAGATAAAATGAGCCAGTAATTAAAATTGGTTTATTTTCTTTTAATTTTTCTTTTAAGAGCTCAACTGGATCTTTATTATAATTATATTCTTTATTAGTTTCTTTTTTTATATTCTTAAGACTCATTGCTTCAATTGGCGAATCTTGAAATGCTTTGAATGAAGTAATTGTAATTGAGTCTGAAATGCTCTCTAACTTATTACACATTTCAGAAATATTTTCTCTTGCTTTTTTGAATGCTATTATTGAATTGAATTTTTGATTAGGATAAATTTTAATTAAAGAGTTAACTAAATTGTCAACTTTTTGAGGATTATGGGCACCATCTAAAATTACAGATTTTCCATTAATTAAATGTAAATCTAATCTCCCATAGAATCTGAGATTTTTTAGTGTTTCTTTAATTTTTTCTTTAGAAAATTTTAAATTGTATTTTCTCTCAAAAACTTTTAAAGCTTGAAGTGCAAGTGAACAATTTTCTTTTTGGAATTCTCCTAGAAGTGAAAGTTTAATATCTTGAGCTTTACACTTGTAAACATTGGCATTTTTTTCTTTTGCTTTATTTAGAAACTCTTTCATCACTTTTTCTTTTTGTTCTAGAATTATTATTTCATTGTTTTCTTGTATTATACCTGCTTTTTGCCCTGCAATTTCTTCTAAGGATTTTCCTAAAATGTTCTGATGATCAAACCCAATTTTAGTTAAAATACAAATTTTGTTTTTATTATCAACAACATTTGTCCCATCGTACAACCCACCAACACCTGTTTCTAATATTGCAACATCAACTCTTTCTTTTTCAAAAATATAAAATGTTAGAAGAGTAATTAATTCAAAGTAACTTAGAACTCCAAATTTTTCTTTATTCTCTTCAATTACAGGTTTAGCTTGATTTATGTACTCTATAAATTTTTTTTTTTGAATTAAATTCATATTTATCACAAACCTTTCTCTTAAATCAATTAAATATGGTGACAAGTGAAGTCCTGTTTTGAGATTTTGATTTTGAAGAAGTGAACTTAAAATGTAGCAAGTAGAACCTTTACCTGAGGTTCCTGCTACATGAATTATCTTGAGCTTTTCTTGAGGAGAGTCAAATAATTTAAGATAACTTTTAAGTTTTTGAATGCCTCTTTCTTGAGTGTGAAGTGTTCCTAAACTACGTGATAAATAGGAATTTAAATATTCAAGAGCTTCATCGTAGGTTTGAATCATTCCTAAAGGAGTTCTTGATTTATTATAAAGACTACTCTTACATTATAAAAGAAGTTTTTAAGTATTTTTTATGATTGGAAGTTATGTTTAAAAGTTTGTTTAACAAAAAAACACTTGATTCTCTTTTTTATCCTAAAAGTATAGCTGTTATTGGAGCTTCAAATGAGATTTCTAAAATTGGTGGTTATATTTTCTCTGAAATTTTGAAAAAAGAAAAAATTAAAGCTTATCCTATTAATTTGAAATCCGAGAAAGTTCAAAATATTAAAGCATTTAAATCTGTTAAAGATATTAAAAAGAAAGTCGATTTAGCAATAATTGTTATTCCTGCTGACTTTGTAATTGACTCTCTGCGTGAATGCGCTTTGTCTAAAATAAAAAATATTGTAATAATCTCTGCAGGGTTCAAAGAGGTTGGAGAAAATGGTAAGAAAAGAGAATTTGAAATTAAAACTTTGATTAAGGAATATGATTTGAATCTTGTTGGTCCTAATTGTCTTGGATTTTTGAATCCTGAAATAGAACTTAACTGTTCGTTTGCAAAAGATTTACCAAAGTTTGGAGATGTTGCACTTATATCACAAAGTGGAGCAGTAATTGATGCAATAATTGATTGGTCATTTAAGTATAATATTGGTTTTTCAAAAATTGTTTCTGTTGGAAATATGGCAGGAATTGATGAATTAGAATTTTTAAAATACTTAAAAGAAGATGATAAAACTAATGCTGTTGTTTTTTATATGGAAACTCTTGAAAGAGGCTTTGAATTTTCAAAAGTTCTTAAAGAAATTTCTATGAAAAAACCAGTAATTATAATTAAGCCTGGAAAAAGTGATAACGCTAAAAAAGCAATTGGATCGCACACAGGTTCATTAGCACAAGACAATATTTTAGTTGAAACTTTAGTTAAAGAAAATGGGGGAATTTTTGTTGAATCTTTAAATGAACTTTACAATATGTTAATTGGACTTAAAACTAAAATTCCTTCAGGTAAAAATACAGTTATTTTAACAAATGCTGGAGGGCCTGGAGTTATTGCAACAGATTCTTTAGCAAAAAGTTCTTTTGATCTTTATAGACTAAGCAGTTTACAAAAAGAAAAATTTAATTTCTTGCCGAAAGAAGCTTCTCTTACAAATCCGATAGATATATTAGGTGATGCTAGATCTGATAGATATAAAAATACTTTGATAGCTCTTGAAAATATTTCTGAAATTCATAACATTATTGTTTTACTTACTCCACAAATTATGACAGATTCCGTTGAAATTGCTAAAATTTTAGTTGAACATTCTAAAAAATCTAAGAAGACAATTGTTGCATCATTTCTGGGGTATAAAGAAATTGATTTAGCACTTAATTATTTTGATGAAAATGATTTCCCACATTTCCAAACACCAAGTGATTCTGTTTTTGCTTTGAATAATTTGTATAAATATTCACAAAAAGAGTTTTCACATAAGGTTTATGTTAAAAGATTAGATTCTAGTAAAATCAAGAAAGTGAAATCTAGTATTAAAACCCAAAAAGGACTTTTAACATTCTTAGAAACGAAAAAAATTTGTTCCTCAATAGGGCTTAAATTACCTGAAAAACAAGTTTGTTTAGATGTTGAGCATTTGTTTCATATAAAGGTTGATTGTGAAAAATATTATGTTATAAAGGTTGATGGAATTGTTCACAAAAAGGATGTTGGAGGAGTTAAAGTTCATGTTAAAGGGTCTGATGTAAAGGATTGTGCTATAGAAATATTTGAGAAATTTTCTAAAACAAATGAAAGATTCTCTATAACTATTGAAGATGAATTTGAAGGGATTGAATGTATAGTTGGACTTAAGTCTGATTCTGAACTTGGGGATTTTTTAATGTTTGGAATGGGAGGAACTTTTGTTTCCTTATTTAAGGACATTCATTTTTCTAAAACTCCTTTAGATGAAGTTCTTGCAAGAAAACTGATTGAAAAATCTAAAGTATATGAACTTCTGAAAGGATATAGAGGTTCAGAAGAATGTGATATTAATTCTTTAGTTCAAGTTTTAGTTAAGCTTTCTATTTTGAGAAAGTATTATCCTGAAATTAAAGAAGTTGATTTGAATCCTGTGATCTGTAATAAAAATGGAGTTTATCTAGTTGATGTTAAATTATTAAAGTAAATTTACTATTTAATTAGGAACTATGAAAAATTATTTACAAAGTTCTTCAAAAAGAAACATAATTTCACATAATTTTGTCTCTTCAAACTTATTTGCAAGAAGTTGAATTCCTATAGGAATTTCCTCTTCCTCTTTTTTAATTGAGGTATTTGGAACAACTGCACCACAGATCCCTGCAAGATTTGCTGGAATTGTAAAAGCGTCATATGCATACATTTGTTCAGCTGTTAATGTGCTTCCAAATATATGAGGTAACATTGGAGTTACAGGCGTTAAAATTATATCAACTTCTTTGAATGCTTCGTTGAATTCTTCAGTGATTAGTTCTCTTACTCTAAGAGCTTTTTTATAGTAGGCACCATCGAATTCTGAACGAGATATTTCTTTTCCTCCCATAATTCTTCTTAAAGCTTCTGGACCACAACTCTCTTCTATTATTTTACCATATTTTATTCCATCGAACTTTCTTGTTCCTGAGAAGAATTCAGCATATACAATCGGATAATAAGCTTGAATTGCAAGATTAATTTGGTCTAATTTTATCTCTTTAATTTCGTGACCTTTTTCTTTTAATTGGTCAACTCTTTTTTTGAAGCTTTCTTCAATTTCTTTATCTGTAATAAATTTCTCGTATCCTTTGATTATCCCAAACTTGTACTTGTTTTTTGGTTTTGATTTTGAATATTCTTCTACTTTGTTTTCAAAGGTTGTTGGATCATTGTCTGATTGTCCTGCAATTACTTCAAGCATTAAACTTGCTCCAAAAGAATCTGCTGCTAAAGGACCTATTTGATCAAAACTCATGGCTAAATCTATTGCACCATACCTTGAAACTCTTCCGTAAGAGGGTTTAATTCCTACCACTCCACAATGTGATGCTGGGTTTCTGATACTTCCTCCTGTATCTGTTCCTAGAGCAATATCGCAAAAATTTGCTGCAACTGCTGCTGCTGAACCAGACGAAGATCCTCCTGGAATTCTGGATTCTGCCTTAGGATTTAGAGTTTTACCAAAAGCTGAGTTTTCTCCTGAAGACCCACTTGCAAACTCATCTTGGTTTAAAGTTCCTATTATTA
Organism: Candidatus Woesearchaeota archaeon; assembly: GCA_041631255.1. Lineage (GTDB taxonomy): Archaea > Nanobdellota > Nanobdellia > Woesearchaeales > UBA583 > UBA583. The sequence continues at coordinate 4,862 of JBFKKL010000060.1, forward strand.
TCCCATCTTCTGCTTCAATTCTTTCAATTATATCGGCGTTAAATGTACCTTTATGGGTCTCTATAGTCTTTGAAGCACTTGAAATTGTCAAATCTTTAACTGAAATTAATGACTTAACTCCAATTACAAGGCCATATAATTTACCTAATTTTTCTTTATTTTCACGTTTTTTGTCTAGTTTTTTGGCATTTTCAAGTGTTTTTTCATTGATTTCAAGCAAAATATTGAGATTTTTGTTCTTTTTTTCTATTTCTGCTAAAAAGGTTTTAGCATTTTCTTCACATGTGAGTTTTCCTGATGTTAAAAGTTCTATTTTTTCTTTTAGTGAAGGGTTTTTAACCATATTTTATTCAATAATAGGGTGTACTTAAACGTTATTATAATACTATGAATTTTAATAAAATTGATTAATTTTTCATATAATTTAAATTTAAATTTAAATAAATATATTTGAATTTAAGATTTTAAGTAAATTGACGATGTTATTTAAGATTTATATTTTTAATTTTTA
>JBFKKL010000061.1:0-5324 GCA_041631255.1 Candidatus Woesearchaeota archaeon
CACTTACAGCATTTTTGTCAAAGGAATTCATGCCTTTATAGGAAAAGAATTCTTTTTAAACCTTTATATTCAGTTAATAATAAATAAAGATGATTGAAAATTCAAAGCTAAATATTTTTTTAAGATACTTAACACTCTTGATTCTAAATTTAATAATAAATTCAAAACCAATAATTACTTCTATTACTTTTATATTTACAACTCTTCTCTCAACACTACCAAATTTAGAAAAAGTATCTTTAAATACAGTTCTTCTAAATAGCTCAACTCAATTCATAATAATCAGAGAATGCATAGCTCCTTCAGCATACATACTTGGAGCAATAATACTTCTAACAATGCCCTTGCCATTTAAAAAAAGTATCTCTCTTTACCTTAAATTTTTCCTAACATTTACAATATTAAATTTTCTGAGAATATTATTTCTAATCTTAATATATAATTATCTCTCATTTGATATTTATAATTCAATACATGCACTTTTTTACCACCTAATAAGTGGAATCGTAGTAGGAATAATTCTTCTCCAATTAATCAAGAAAGAAAACCTAAAAAATCAATATCCCATTATCACTGACATAAAAACAATTTTAAAAAACTAAACCTATTTAAATTAATTGAAATTAAAATATTTAATGTCAAAATCTACAACTAAGTTTATTGAAATTAAAGAAGCTTCTCAAAATAATTTAAAAAATGTTTCTGTGAAAATACCAACTCAAGTTTTATGTGGAATAACTGGAGTTTCAGGTTCAGGAAAATCAACTTTAATATCTCAAACTTTAACTCCTGCCATAAAAAAACATTTCAAACAAGTATTTGAAAAAATGGGGAAGCATAAATCAATTACTGTTCCTGACACAATTGGAGACATAATTGTAATTGATCAAGACCCAATTGGAAAAACTCCAAGGTCAAATCCTGCAACATACACAAAGCTTTTCGACGAGATAAGGAAAATATTTGCCCTAAGAAAAGATTCTAAAACAAGAGGATACAAAGAAGGAAGATTCTCGTTTAATGTTAAAGGAGGACGTTGTGAGACTTGTCAGGGAGATGGGATGATTAAAATTGAAATGAACTTTTTACCTGATGTATATGTCGAATGTGAAACTTGTAAAGGTAAAAGATACAACCACGAAACATTGGAAATTTTATACAAAGGAAAAAACATTGCAGAAGTATTGGAAATGGATGTAGAAAACGCCGTAAAATTTTTTGAAAACCATGCATCTATCCATAGAAAATTAAAAACACTTCAAGATGTTGGACTTGGATATATTAAACTAGGACAAAGTTCGACAACTCTTTCAGGAGGAGAAAGTCAAAGAATTAAATTAACAAGAGAACTTGCAAAATTCAAAAAAGGAAATACTATCTACATCCTAGATGAACCAACAACTGGACTTCACTTTGAAGACGTTAGAAAATTAATTACAGTTCTAAACAGATTAGTTGATAAAGGAAATACTATTTTAGTTATTGAACACAATTTAGATGTAATCAAATGCTGTGATTGGATTATCGATTTAGGTCCTGAAGGAGGAGAAGGAGGAGGGCAAATTATTGCAGAAGGAACTCCTGAAGACATAGTGAAAGTAAAGGCAAGTCATACCGGAAGATTCTTGAAACCTTTACTTAATTAATGAACAAATAAACTTCCCGAAGCTATCCTATATACCTCAAATATGTCGCCTGCAGTATGTGCGTAAACTTCAAATTCTTCCTCATCTTGTTCTTGTGCTAATTGAAGATGTGCCTTTGCAAAATATTCAGGATAATAATTCTCTGAAAAAACTTGAAGAGAATTTTCAGTTGTATCTCTAATTAAATGAGCAGGTAACATTTGTTTAAGTCTATTCTCTAATGAAACCTCTGAACTTGAATTCCAAAATAAAGCTCCCCAGTAAATTGTAGAATCAATACATTTTCTAATCAAATCAGTTCTTGACCTAATCTCTTCTTCTTCAATTTCTTCCCCATTTAATACTTTTAAATAATAATCTGATAATATATATTTAGATGGCTCTTTTGTAAGAACTGAATTAAAATGTTTCAAAGCAGTCTCTACATATAATTTTTGAAGATACGCTCTTCTCACTTGGTTTTCAAAAACTGCAGGAGTGTTTACTGCTAGTGCTCCCTCCAAAGAAGTTGAGATTAAATTTCCTAAAGACTTGCTTCCGCCAGTATCTAAATCTTGAATTATTAATTGAAAATTGTCCATTTTTACTGTCTTATCTTGACAGAGAAGATTCTTTAAATAATTTTCGAAAAAGAAATTTTACTTAATTTCGACAATTTCATCAAAACTCTTTCTAGTTTTAGGATAACCTTTCCTAACCTTATATCCAATAGGCAAAAGTAAAGATATCCCATATTCTTTATCACTAAGTCCTAAAACCTCAAGCATTTGTTTAGAATGAAATCCTTCCATAGGGCAACTATCAATTTCCAAAGAGGCTGCTGCAATCATCATCTGTGAAGAAGCAAAAGAACATTGTTTAGAACTCCAATCAAAAAGTTCTTTTTGTGATAACTTCTCAATAAAATGGTTATAGTGATCATAAACTAATTTCCATTTATCACTTGGAACTCTTTGTTTAAATAAATCCTCAACATATTTAGAATTTTTTGAAACATCTTTGATTTTTGCAACAACAATTATTAAATGGGAACAAGTTAAAACCTGTTTCTGATCATAAGCTGCACTTATCATTTCTTGAATTATCTTGTCTCTTGGAATAACTATAAACTTCCAAGGCTCAACTCCAAATGATGAAGGGGCAAGTCTTCCACATTCCAATATATATTTCAAATCTTTATCTGATACATTTTTTTTAGTATTAAATTCTTTGCAAGCATGCCTATATTTTAAAATTTTAAGCAAATCTATCTTTTCCATAGAATCAATTCAAAAAACAGTCTTTATAAATCTCTTTATACTATTTTAAGTTATGAATGCGAAAAACTTCTATGAACCTGCTGAAGATTCATTTCTTTTAATGAACACCATGAAAGAAGTTCTAAACAATAACATCTATGAAAAAAAAAGAGGAGGTATAAAAGATGAAATTCTTCAAATCTGTGAAGTTGGGACAGGATCTGGAATAATTTTAGGAGAACTCCAAAGACAATTCTCAAAATATAAATTTTTCGGATCAGATATTAATCCAGACGCAATAATTGAAACTCAAAAGAAAACTGGTAAAATCTACCTTTCTGTAAAACCACTTTTAACAGGATTTAAGAATAAGGAATTCGACATAATATATTTTAACACACCATATCTCCCTTGTGAGAATAAAGAAAATTTTGAAGATTTAACTCTAATAGATAAAGCAATTTATGGGGGCAAACATGGAGATGAAGTCATATTGGAATTCCTAGGTCAACTATATAATAAACTAAAAGTTAGAGGTGAAGTTTACATGCTCTATTCTTCGCTAACAAGAGATATAAAAATCAAGAAATTTCTAGAAGAAAATCATTTCGAATACGAAATCATAAAGGAAGAATCACATTTTTTTGAAAAACTTATTATTATGAAAATAACATTTTCAAACCTTCTAAAAAAACTCAAAATAAAAAACATCAAAAATGTTAAATTCCTAGCAAAAGGAAAGCACTCAACAGTTCTTGAAGGTAGATTTGAAGATAAAGAAGTAATAATAAAATACGGCCTTCCAGAACATATCACAAGAGAAACAAGGTTCCTAAAAAAACTAGAAAAAGAGAAATATTCTCTAAAATATATTTATTCAGAAGATACATTCACTATAAGAGAAAAAGCAAATGGTACACTTCCACAAGAGTTCTTTGAAAAAGCAAACAAAGAAGATACTCTCAAAGTCATCCAGAGAATTATTAATGTTTGCCAAAGACTAGACGAATTAGGAATCCAAAAATTCGAAATGACAAATCCATACAAACATATTTTCATAGGAGAAGACTTTTCAATAAAATTTATTGATTTTGAACGTTCTATTTATTCAGACCATCCAAAGAATACGACACAAGTTTTACAATATTTCAAAGTATTCAATCCCATATTTGAAAAAAAAGGATTTACAATAAACGAAGAAAAAGTTCTTGAAATAGGAAAAAAGTACAAAAAAGAACATTTTAAAATAAATATTGGACAAATAATAGAAAATTAACTTTATAAAATAAACAAACTAAAGTCTTCTATGCAAACATTAAAGCTCAAAGCTAACTTCAAAGCTAGACCCTACCAAGAAGCACTTTTTGCAAATTCTATTAACAATAATACTCTCATAACTCTTCCAACTGGTCTTGGGAAAACAATTATCGCTTTAATGCAATCAGTTTACTTTTATAACAAAACCAAAAAAAAAATTTTATTTCTAGCACCAACAAAACCTCTTGTTGAGCAGCACAAAAAATCATTTGAAGAATTAATTGAAACAGCTATTGAAATGCAAACTCTAACTGGTCTTATTTCTCCAAAAAAAAGAGAAGAACTCTACAAATCCTCGCAAATAATTTTCTCAACGCCTCAACTAATTCAAAATGACATAATAAATAACATTCTAAATCCAAAAGAAATTGGGCTTTTGATAATAGACGAAGCACACAGAGGAACAGGAAATTATTCTTATTGTTTTATAGCAGAAGCACTAAAAGATTCATCTCACATACTAGCACTAACAGCATCTCCTGGAACCTCAAAAGATGAAATTGAAACAATAATGAAAAACCTTCACATAGAAAATATTGAAGTTAAAAAATACGAAGATAGTGATGTTAAACCATTTGTTCAGAAAACTGATTTAAAACACATTGAAGTAGAATTAACAAAAGAACTCAAAACGTGCCAAGCTCTTCTTCAAAAAGTTATAGAAAAGAAAGTTAATATACTAAAACATGCAGGTTTTCTAAAACAAAAAAGACAGTTATCAAAAAGAGATCTTTTAGAACTCCAATCCGAGCTTAGAAAAGATATTGCTAAAGGAGATACAGATGAAGTTCTATGGTCTGCAATCTCTCAAGCAGCTGGTCTTATGAAACTACATTATGCAATTGAACTTGTTGAATCTCAAGAGATTTCTGCTGCCCATACTTACATGTACAATTTCTTTAGATCTGGAGGAGATTCATCAAAAGCAGCTCAAGAGTTAACTATAGACATTGACTTTAGGGAATGTTTTGACCTTTTATCAAAATTAAAAAAAGAAAATAAAGGTCATCCAAAAATTCCAAAACTAAAGGAATTAATCTCAGAAACTTTGAATAAAAATAAAGATATAAGAACAATAATTTTCAATCAGTATAGAGACACAGCCCAAATACTTGTTAAAGAA
>JBFKKL010000062.1:0-5311 GCA_041631255.1 Candidatus Woesearchaeota archaeon
GTATTTTCTTCTAAATACAAAAGCAAATCATCTATGTTAACATCAGAATTAAATGTCTTATCAATACTATCTTCTGGGTAAGAATAATAGATTGAGTTTAGAACTCCTTCAATTTTTCTTTTATAATCTCTAAGTTCCAAATTATCAGACAATATAAACTTAGAATCAATAACACTCGCTTGCAAATCATTAATAAAACCTCTAATATCAACTGTTGATCTTTGCGAAATAAATTCTTCCAAGTCTTTTTTTTCAAAAGATATTTTTTCAGATTTTAAAATTTTCTCTCCTAACTTTTTAAGTAATTCAAATGAATGATTTTCAAAATCAACAGTAACACACGCTTTTTTCAAAGCTTTAATTTTATCAGAATCTTTATCATTAGCTGTAAAGACAAGAGGATAATTACTTGATTTTATATATTTTACAAGTTCAGCAACTCCTCCTCTATCCTGTGTACCTGAAACTCCATCAACTTCATCAATCAAAACTATTTTTTCACGTCCAAAAAGAGATTTCTGTTTTATCACATCACCAACACTTTCATCAATTGATTTTTTATTACGAGAATCAGACGCGTTAAGTTCGAAAAGTTCTGCTCCATAATGCTGAGCAACTAAATTCAAAGTAGTTGTTTTTCCTGAACCTGCTGCACCAACTAATAATAATCCTTTTGTTTTAGGTTTAAATTCGTTAAAAAACTTCAAAATTGTCTTGATTTCTTTTGTTTCAATCAAGTCTTCAAACTTCTCAACTTTGTATTTCAAAAACCAAGGTAGATAATATTCAACTTCCTTTGACTCAAAATTTTTCTTAATTTGATTAATATCTAAATCAAGTTTCTTATCATTTACAACCTGAGGTTTTTTACCTTGGACACCATAAGAAGTTAAATCCATAATTAATAATTACAAACATCCTTTATAAAAATTATGAGCAACTTTTCAAAAACTATTTAAACAATCAAATTCAAGCTGTAATTATGTTAATGAAAAAAGATTTAACAATTTTGAATTTATGGTCTTTTTTCAATTATTTTTATTCTTCCTCATTTTCATTTTTTCAATAATTTTTGCTTCCTATAAGCTTCCACTTCTAAAAGATCCGAAAAATCTTGAAGCGAAAGTGAAATGAAAGCCCCACAAATGAAAAATTAAAAAAGAAAAATAAAGTTATAAAAAAAAATCAAGAAAAATGACAGTAAGATTAGACGGAGAATTAAAAGATATAGACATTGTTGCAAATGAATTTGCAGGAAGTCTAAAAGGATTATGTGCAATTACATACCAAGAAGATAAAAGAATAGTGATTCCTTATGATGAAAAAAGTACAAGTTATGTTATTGGAGAAGATAATTTGGGAGCCGATTCCGGATACAGAATCACTAAACAAAATTTGCCTGAACACGCATGGAAACAAGCTACAGGTAAAATATATTTATCTTAATCCTATTTCTTTTTCAAAAATAAAATTATAATTAATATTAATCCTAAAATACCAAATATCATTGCAATTTTAGAGCCTGAAAATAATCCTGCAACTAAAAGCAAGACAAAAACAAGAAGTGAAATCAATAATCTAATAATTGAAAGGTGCTTAAACATAAAATATAATTAACTTCTACTTTTATAAGATTATCTAAAAAAAAATTAAATAATAGATTTATAAATAAAACATTCTAATTAATCGTATGAACAAAAAACATAAAATTGTTTTAAGTTGGGTTCTATCTATTTGGATAGCATTTGTTTTCGTACAATCTCTTTTCTTTAAATTTGCAAATTCTCCTGAAACACAGCACATTTTTGGAACTATTGGTAATTGGATGAATACTAATTTTCTTGCTTTTATGGGAGATTTCTTCATAGCTTATGGAGGATATATAGTAGGAACTATCGAACTTATTGCCGCAATTTTAGTTATAATTCCAAGATTCAGAGTCTGGGGAGCCGGAATTGCAGTTGATGTTATGATCGGAGCAATTTTCTTTCATTTATTTACTCCGCTAGGAATTGAGGTCCAAGGAGATTCCGGAACCTTATTCATTATGGCAAATACAGTTCTAATCTCAGGACTTATCTTGGTTTACATGCACAAACATCAACTTACAAAAGTTTTTTGTAAAAAGAAAATAACTAACTAAAAATGGAAATACTCTCAATAATTGGAATTATTTTTCTAATAATCCTAGTATGCTTAACACTAATTTTCATTTACGACAGATTCATACAGAAAAAAAATTTAGTTTATGCAAATTTTCCAATTATTGGGAGATTCAGATATGTAGCACATGAATTAAGACCTTTTTTTAGACAATATTTTGGTGACGATGATGCTTTTGCACCAAGAATCATAATAGATTGGATTTTGGATGTTGCTAAAGGAAAACCTGCGCACTTCTCATTTGATAAATTTGACACAACCAAAGAACTTCACGAAAAAGACTACCAAATGATACATTCATCTACACCCTACAACAAGGACGAGATGAAACCAATTTTCCCTCATATTGGAGAAAAAAGAAAACATTCCTTTCAATTTCATTCATACATTTATAGATCTGCAATGAGTTTAGGTGCATTAGGTTTTGAAGCAACAAGGGCAATGGCAAGTTCCTGCGCCGACATAAAAGCTCCATTTAACACAGGAGAAGGAGGCTTTAGCGTACACCACATACCACGAGTTAAATTCAATTATCAACCTTTCTTCAAATATCACAGAGTTCCAAAAATTTTCAAAGTTTTTTATTATATTCTTCCTGGAAATAGACTGAAAAACAGATATGTTGATTTCTTAGGAAAACTCTTTTGTGAGAAAAATAAAAGGGATTTATATCTTTTTGATAAAGAGAAGTTTCTATTTTACGCAATAAACTGGGAAGCGCCAATTTCAGCTTTTCCAAAACCTGAAGAACTTGATGATTCTTTTGGACAAGTAATCTTTCAAGTAGGATCAGGTCTTTATGGTTTAAGAGAAAAAAGAAAAGATGGAAAAGTAGTTCTTGATTTTGAAAGGTTTAAAAAAATAGCATCATTTTGTAGAGGAGTTGAGATTAAACTAGCACAAGGAGCAAAACAATCAGGAGGAATTTTAAAAGATGTTAAAAACACGCCGACAATTGCTGAAATTCGTGGAGTTCATGAATACATCGATTTAATTTCCCCAAATAGATTTCCATACTACGAAAAAGACAAAGAAAAAGAATTCTTTGATTTTATTGAAAAACTTTCCAATGAAGCTGGAGAAAAACCAGTTGGAATTAAATTAGTTATCTCAAATGAAAATAATATAGAACCAATTGCAAAACAACTTGAAAAGGAAAAAGGAAAAAGAGGTCCTGATTGGATTACAATTGATGGAGGAGATGGAGGTTCAGGAACTGCTCCAATTTCAATGGGAATTCTCTTTGGTAAAAAAGTAATTCCAGCCTTAAAAATAGCTAATCAAGTTTTAAAAAAACATAATGTAAGACAATATGTTAAAGTATTTGCTTCATCGAAAATTTACTCTCCACACATGTCAGCAAGAACTCTTGCAAACGGAGCTGATGCTATTGGAAATGCCAGATCAATGATGATAGCAGGAGGATGTATTAGAGCAGCTTTGTGCTCTGGAGAAAATGGTGATTGCCCTGTTGGTTTAGCTACAATGAAAAAATCAAAAAGAAGAGCTTATGAACAGTCAATTGATGAGAAAATTAAACAAATATCTAATTATGTAACAGCACACAATCAAGAATTAATTTTAGTTTCAGGAATAGCAGGAGTTGACTCTCCAAGTAAATTAAATGAAAGCCATTTAATGGAATTACAAAATAAAATTTAAGAATAATGAGATTACCTCATTATCCTAATTCTATCAATTTTTGACCTGTCATTAACAAGCCAATCTCCAAAAGTTGTTGGTTCAACATCATAAGAACGTGTACGTCTTCTTTCATGTCTTATAGACTTTGCCTTATGAGTTTTCATTCTTTGAGGTTCAGATTTTTCATGAACCTTTACTTTAACCTTCCTAACTCTTTTTTTTGGAGTCTCTTGTGGTCTTCCTGCTCCTTCTGGAGACCAAAGACCTATAATAGTTCCTTTTCTACCTTTAGAACTATCTCTTTCACGAACTGAATAATATTTTCCCCTAATTAATCTTCTAGTTGCCATTTTTATAATCACCTCTAATGAGCTGTACCTCTATGACTTCCATATGAATGAAGTTTATTATAACGACTAACTAATCTATCATATAATCCGCGTGATACACTAAGCATCATTAAAAATGATACAGCATATAATACTGTCTGAAGCCATCTCAATTCAATCCCTGCATTTGCGGGTTCTGTAACTCTTGCAATAAAACTAATAACAAATAATGCAAGAAGAACTATCATTGAAAATCTAAGTGAATCTTTTTTAATCAAAACTCTGTTTGATCCAACATAAGTTAAATACATCAATGAAACAAATATCAGGGAGCCATAAGTTAAAATCTCTTGGAGTAAAAGTTCTGTTCCTTGATATAATAAATAAGTATTAACAAATAGAAACAGTAATATAATCCCTGCGAAAAACTCTCTAAGATTCATTTTTTACACCTCTCTGGGACCTAATGCTATGTAGTTTTAACTATATAACACTTTTTGAAAATTGGCAGTGACAACTGATAGTTGAATCTGTTTCAAAACTGCTAAATTTTAGAGATAGACTGCTCCAATCTGTTAATCTTATCCCAAGTTTTTTTCAGTCCTGAATTTGATTCTTTAACAGAAATTTCAAAGAAATCTTTTGAAATTAAAACTTTAGAATCAAATAATGGAAATATCACCGAATTATCATCTATCAATTCAACTACAATCTTTCTTTTAGCTGATATTATTCCTGCAGTATTAAATCCACACTCCTTTGCCAAAACAATTAGCCTATGGCCAAGTTCAACTGAGTCAACACAGATATGTAAAATACATCCTTCAAATCTAAAATATAATTTATTCTTAGAATGATATTCAGATAATTTTTTCCAAGGTTTTTCAATGTCAACAATATCATGTGAAGAAAAATAAAATGAGGTTCCTTTCTTACTTCCCATAGTTTCAAGAAAAATTACTCTTCCAGAGCATGTTGAAAGTGTAAACATGTCCTCTCTTCTATTTATAGTTGAACATAAAGATAAAACTTTTTCATCAATAGTACCTTTTGGAGATTTATCTATTTTCGATAATGCTTGTTTTTTCCACAATTGAAAATCTTTACCCATAAAAAAATTAATAAAAAATATTATTTAAGTTTATGCGACTTTCTCGATTTCTGAAAAACCTAAA
>JBFKKL010000063.1:0-5300 GCA_041631255.1 Candidatus Woesearchaeota archaeon
CTTCAGAAGTTAATAAGGAATTATACTCATTTTTTACATCTTTAATCAAAGTCCCACATAATTTTATATAATTAGATTTCAAAACAGAAAATGGAAATGTGATTGTTTTAACAGTCCCTTTTGAATAGTTTACAAATTCTTTTGTACAAACCAAAGTATTAGGGATAAATACGTAATCTCCATTATCATCTTTTAATTCAACATTTTGAAAAGAAAGGTTTGTAACTCTTCCTTTTTGATCACCTATTTTAACAAAATCTCTGATTTTAATATTACCTGAAAACATAATTATAATTCCATTTAAAAAATTAGAAATATAATCTTTAAATATTAAAACAAATGCAACAGCAACTAAACTCAATGATGTTAAAAAAGTTGAAATATTAATAAAAAGCGTATGAATTAGAATTAAAAGAAAAAAGAAATGTTGTAGAAAAAATCCAATTCTACTAACGCCAATTGTAAAATTATCAACATAGTCCTGAGGATGTTTATTTTTTCTACGATAAATATAAGCAATAAAAAGTCCACCATATCCAAAAAGAACATTCAAAAACATATAATAAAATAATAATGAATATAATTTAGCAATTTCTGGATATGATAGAAAAAAATCCTGATTTAGAAATCCCAAATAAGATAAAACTATTAAAAGAAAAATCTTTAAATAAACAAAAAAAGAATCTTTTGACATTATCAAAGAAAGTTTTTGCCTTGTTATCGCACCCATTCTATTTTTAAAGAGTTATTTTTATTTTAAAAACCTAACTCCAAAATGCTAGTTTTATAAATTCAAGACTATTATCTAAAAATATGGTAAAAAAGAAACAAAAAGAACTAATGAGAGAATATGTTCTTGATAGATTAAATGATAATTCTAGAGTTAAACTTAAAAGAAATGAAGAAAAATATTTGGTTTTAGAAAATGAGGGAGACGAAGAAGTTAATAAAATTGTTCTTGCACTCCATTTCGGAGATTGGAAAATTGAAGAATTCAAAAGATTACAAAGAGAAATTAGACAAGCAAATTTCTATGAATCTAATGTTTTTCTAAAAAATGGAAAAGATTTTCATGTAAGACTGGCAGAAAAATCTAAAGGCCAATTCGATAAAAGCCTAAAAATGTATAATCCACAAGAGTTTAATAGAATGCTTCACCTAAGAGGTCTTGAAAAAGTAGTTGGAGAATCAACTCCCGGTTACTATCTTTCTTACTATCAAGAAGAGAGTCCAAGATTAGATGAACAAATTAGAGTCTATAAAATGAATCCTGTTATGTTAAACTATTCTCATGTTAACAGAGAACATAGATCACACGGATTTGTAGAGAACAGACCTGCAATAGACTATAAGTTACCTGAAATTATAAGAGAAGCAGACGCGCCATTAGGCTTTACAAGTGTTGGATATGGAAACAAGGTAATTCTTATGCCTCTTGAAAAAGAAATCAAGAAAGCAGCTTAAAAACTTTCTTGCTCTTCTTTTAATCTAATTTTTTGTCTCTCTTTTATAACTCTCCACTCTTCTCCATTTTCAATACCTGATACCCTTTCATCATATTTTTCAGAACACCTTTCAAATACTTTTTGAATCTCAATTTTATTTTCATTCTCTAGTTTGTGAAGTAAATGAATATAATTCCATAAAACGTCTCCAAGTTCATCTTCCAAATAAACTCTTTTTCCCAACTTAATTTCTTCTTCAGCTTCACAGATTTCCTCTCTTAAAGCTTCTAAAAACATCCCTGAAGTTCCCCAATTATTTTCAATATCAATTTTATGTTTTCTTTTTACTAACTCCAAAATTTTATCAAACTCTTCCATATACTCCAATAAATTACCTCTTATTTAAGTTTTTATAACTTCCAAAGTATTTCAAAACTCTCTCTAAACCCTTGAGCAACTTCTTTTTGTCTAATTAAAATTGCAAGAGGTTTTTCTCCCCAAACAACTATTGCAACATTGTCCCCATAAACATATGAAGACATAGGAGAAGTATTAAAATCTTTAATAAATTTATATGAACATAAAGGAACCTTATTCAAATCATTTGATTCATTTTCAAACTTCTTATCAAAAATCATTCTCATATGAATACCTTTTTCTCTACGTTCCCTTTCAAACTTAGGAAAATAATATTTCAGAAAATCACTAACATTAACTGAAGTTGCATTAACAAGTATTTCTTCACCTACCCTTATTTGATCTTCAAATACTAATTTCAAACCTTCCTTTCCTCTAAAAAACAAAGTTTCTGATTTTTCATTCTTTAAATTGAAAGATTCCATAATTGTTGGCAATATCTCTTCAAAATTCTTTCTTTTAAGTTCTAATTTCTCTAAAATTAACTCAGGATTAGAAAGTGAATAGATTTTAACATTATTCTCTTTCATATATCCAACAAACCCCTTATTTACTAGCCTCTCAAGAGCGTCATAAACATTTCTCCTATGAATTCCAGTTTTAGTTGACAAAACTCCTGCCTGAGAAGGCCCTAATTTTAACAAAACTTTATACAAAGAAATTTCATGTTTAGAAAGACCCAAATCTTCAAGATATTCATCCATATGAAACAAATAATTCTTAAATTTATATATTTTGTGGTAATTTTTACTACCACATTTCTTTAAGTAAAAGAAGAAACAAATAATAATATGGCTCAAACAATCAAAACTGGTGAAATTCTCCCAAGAGATTACGGAATAACTTTTAGAGAAAATGGAGAAACCTTCTTCATTTCTCCTATGAAGTATATTTTAGGAAAAATCATCTTAGAATCTCCGCAAAATCTTAAAAAAAGAATTAGGGAAAAAGCGCACTTAGAAGGGTTAAAAATAAGAAATTTAGAAAAAGAACTAAAAGAAGGGTTTAGAAAAAGAAGTAACACTCCAAAAGAATTCTTAGAAACTGGAAGAGATGCTATCTCAGAAGTTAAAGGCTATAACAATATATTTACTGCAGAAATACCCTCAAAATCTAAATCAAATTCTCCCTACAAAGTACAATTAGGCCTAGAAAATGGGTTAAAACATGCAAGATGTGAATGTAGCGATAGTTTCTGGGTTGATGTCAAAAGAAAATCTATTATTTGTCCACACATCTCAGCTCTTGAAATAGCCCTTTTTCAAGATAATTCAAGTAAATTATCATCCCAAACTAATTTAACTGGTTTAACGCCTTCACAAAGGCCCCATAATCACAATCTCCCATTTAACTTAGAAGAATTTGATTCTTTAGTGACTCAAATTATGTTCGATTACTTTGTAGAAGGAAAAAGTCAATTTCAATTAGATAAATACCTGCTAGAATTTGGAGATCTAGTTTCAGACGAAATTAAAGATAAATTACAAAATGACAAAGCAGTTTACTCAGTTTTAAGACAAAAAGAAAGATCTTTTGATAGAAATTCAATTAGTGAAACCCAAAAAAGATATTATGGTGCACAAAGAGCATTAAAAACAAGAATCAAAGACATGCTAAAAGAGAAAGGTTTTAGAGAAAATGGTTATGGACTAGAGTTCAAGTTTTCAGACTTTGAAACAGTTTCAGAAAGATTCAGACAAGGAAATATTATTTATTCTGTATGTACTCAAGATTATGCGTCACCATTTATCATCAAAAAAGTACTAGGAGAAAAAACTTCAATAGAGGATAGAATGGAAACTAACCCCCTAAGTTTAAGAGAATACACATCAGTTGATGATACAACAAGAAGAGAAAGTTTCAATAGAATTATCATTCCTGGTCAAAATCAAGGCTCAGAAGTCTTTGTACCCCAAATTTTAAAGAACTCTTATCAAATATAACTAAAGCCACTCAAAAATATAAATCATAAACTTTAAAATAAACAAATTTCATGAAAAAATCATGAAAAGAATTTTTTTTGGAATATTTCTTATGTTAATACTTCTATCACCTACTTTAGTATTTTCAGAAGAATTTCCCAAAAGTGATACAATTGATATTCAAATTGATATAGAAGAAAACAGGATTGTGAAAGAAACTATCAAAGTTGAGTTTTCAAAATTCTCATTCATAGATAAACACATAGATTTTCCTCTTGACGTTATTCCTGAAAAAATTTTAGTTTACGGTTCAAATGAAACAGATATATTCAATTATTCTTTGAATATAACTCCTGGGAAAACTTATTTGCAAATTGAAGCCGATAAAATTTTTGTAAAAAGTCTTACAATTGAACTTACGTATAATAACACAATTTTTTCACAAGAAGATTCAAATTTATTTTTTATAGAACATAATTTCTCAAAATTCTCATCAAATAAAACAAATGCCGTTTTAAACTTACCTGAGAATCACAACATAGAAAACTATTACATAAAACCTGAATCTGGAATAATAATTCCTACACAAGGTAATACTTTTCAAATAAAATGGCAAAATATAGACTTAAAAAAGCCCACAATATTTTCTGCTAAATATAAGAAAAGATCAATTAACGATTCAACACAAAATATAATTGTTATTGAAAATAATAAAGATAATTCAATTTACTTCTACGGTTTTTTTATTCTCCTAATAGTTATATTAGTTACAATTGGATTTTTTTTCTATAAATACAAGCCAACTAAAAAAATCAAAGATGAAAACCTTCTAGGTTTTAGAGAAGATGAAAAAAAAGTAATCAACTATATCCAAGATAAAAAACATTTAATGCAAAAAGAAATTGAAAAAGAGTTTAATTTTTCAAGAGCAAAATGTACAAGAATAATCAAAAAACTAGAAGAAAATAATTTAATTGAAAAAGAAGAATTTGGAAGAACCAATAAAATTCATTGGAAAAAATAATTGTTTCACAATTGTTTCACAATTGTTTATCTATTGTTTCAAGAAGTTTTCATATAGTTGAAACAACATTATAACTAATAGGTCCAAAGTGACCCAAAACGGAAAATGAAAACACTAAACATAATAAAAACCAAAGCTGCATTAATCGTAGGTTTCATGATAATGATAGTGCTTCCAGTATCAAGTTCAAGCTATATCAAAAAAGAAAAAGGAGGTGAAATGAAAAATGTGAGAAGAAATAAATTTAGAAAATAATCACACACGCCCAACATTTTTTATTTTCTATTTTTTTATATTTTTATTTTTATCAAGTTCATCAAGAATTTTACTAGTTATATCATCATAATTCTCTTCAGGAGACCTAGACACTTTTCTCTTAGACCTTTTACTCTTTTTTCCTTTTTTATGAGTTTTTAATTTAATTTTTTTAGTTCCTCTTGGGAAAAAAAATTGAAAAAATGAACTTTTCCTACTATATGATTCAACCATTAA
>JBFKKL010000064.1:0-5101 GCA_041631255.1 Candidatus Woesearchaeota archaeon
TAACACTTGAGAAAGTAACTAAATTAATTAGACACAAAAATGATAAAAAAATTTATGAAATTAAATCTTCCGATGGTTGGATAACAACAACACAAGACCATTCTATTTTTATTCTTAATTATAAAACTGGGAAAATTGAAGAAAAAAGTGTAGAAGAACTTAAAAAAGGCGATTTTATAGTAACATTAGGTAAATTAAATATTAAGAAAAATAATTTAGAAAAAATATATACTGAAAAACTTGGAATAAAAAAGGATATAAGAGGAAATCAAGTTCCTACTGAGATTTACTTAAACGAACATTTTTTCAGAATATTAGGTTTTATTTATGCAGAAGGATATATTAAAAATAATAAATGTGAAATTGGTAATACTGACATTAAAGTGATAAGATTAATTTCAAACGATATTAAGTCAATTCTTGATTATGAACCAAGTATTTGTGAAGATAAAAGAGATTACAAAGATACTAACGGGAAATACTATCGAATCAATCTTCCCACAAAATTTGTAAAAGTTTTACTTAAACTAGGAGTTAATGAAGAAAGAGCTGGAACAAAGCAAATACCGGATTTTGTATATAGAGCTTCTAAGGATAACATTGAAGCATTTATTCAAGGTTACATGATAGGAGATGGAACTTCTTATATGGGTGACAACCAAAGAAAAATGATAAGACTTTATACAAGTTCTAAAGGATTAGCATCAGGTTTAAGTCTCTTAGCCTACTTGTGTGGGAAAAAAAGTACATGTAGAAAATCTTCAGATAAAAAAGAAGGAGAGAAATATGAAGTTTGCATATCTAAATATAAAGAAAGAAGTTCATTTTGGAGTGTTTATCATTTGAGAAAAGAAATAAATGAAGGATTAAATAATTCAAAAATAGGTAAGAAAGAAAAAAATGCTCTTCTTTCAAATATTGTTCAAAATACAAAATTAAAATCATCTTCAAAACATAAAATAAAAAAAATAATTAAAGCCCTTGAAAAATCTGATAAAAATGAAGATATTACTAAAAAAATAAAAAATATTCTTAATCAATGCATTAGGATTGAAATTGTAAATGAAATAAAAGAGATTTCATATTCAGGATACGTCTATGATTTAGAAGTTCCAAAATTTCAAAATTTCCTTTGTGGTCCGCACCCAATATTTGCTCATAACACAATGGACACATCTCTTGTTTTAACTTCACACCTTTATTTAGACCAAATTGATGATGAAGTCCACGGAATGGACATAGTTCCATATTATCCTCTTGAGTTTTATCAAGCTGCAAAAAAATACGAATCTCCCAAATCAATTAAAATAGAAAAAGTTGAGAAAAGAATCGATGAAAAGGAAACTGATAAAAAATACTTAGGCTATAAATTCACACATAATACAACAAACATGAACAACACAATACTTTGCTCAGCATATAAATCTGTACCTTCAATGAGCGAAAAACTTGATCTTCAACTAAAAATTGGTAAAAAAATCAGAGCAGTTGATGAGGACGAAGTTGGAACTTTAGTTATTGACAAACACTTCATGAAAGACATCAAAGGTAATTTAAGAAAATTTGGTATGCAATCATTTAGATGTACAAATTGCAACACGATATATAGAAGACCTCCACTAAATGGGAAATGTAATGAATGTCATTCTCCATCAATAAATTTCACAATACATGAGGGCTCAATTAAAAAATACTTAACTCCAAGTTTTAATATTGTAAAGAATTATAATGTTGACCCATACATAGTTGAAAGCCTAGAATTAGCAAATTTAAGAATAGAAGGAGTTTTTGGTAAAGAACAAGAACAACAAAAATCCCTTAATGACTTCTTTGGGAAATAAATATCATTTCTCCTCAAAGTCAACATCAACATAATCTTTTCTTTTATTTTTTGGTTTATTATGAAATTTCTTTATAGTAACTGACCTATAACTTTTCATGAGGCCAAAAGTCATCAAATCAAACATACTAATCAAAAATCCTGCCAAAAGAAAAATCAAACCTAAAACAGGAATAAAAGCCAAAAGAACCATTATAAAAAGAATTACTTCAAAAAGGATGTTGAAAATTCTAAGCCTCAAAAGAGAGATTATAAATTGAATTAATAAAACAAATGTTAGAATATAAAAATATGAAGAAATTGGTTCAAAAAAACCATACAAAAATAAAATTCCTATTAAAAATGCCAGCATATACTGAATTATACCTAAAAAAACAACTTTTCTCTTTCGCTCAACTTTTTTTTCTACATACATAATTCTAATTTCATAACTTTGACATTTAAAACTTTATCTAAAAGGCACTCGAACTCTAAGAATTCCCATAAAACTCTCCCCAGTTATCGTATCCTCTATAGGTACAACTGTAATAAATGTTTCCCAACGCCTTATTTGACTAGGATTTAGTAAAACTGAATTATATAATTCAACTTTCTTATATTGAACTGGTCTATTTGTTTCAATTTCACTTGGTGCAAAATCGCCTGAGTCATCAAAACCATCCCTTTGAGAATTAAATATTTCAATAGGTTCAAGATCTTGGTCTTCATAATCAGGATTTCCCACAAAAACAACATTTTCTAAATCTTCAAAATAATCTCTAGTGTAAATCTCAAGAACTATCTCTGCATCACCCAACCTATCACGCAAATAGTTCTCTCCAACTGCTGTCTCTTTGTATCCTTCAAATGCTTCAAGACTCACTGTATCAAAAGTCGTTTGAACAATACCTCTTTTAGAATCATGCAAAAATGGATGATTCACAATAAAATAATATTTCTCAAAAGATTGTTCTCTTTGATCATTTTCAAACATTTCTTGAAAATCTTTATCGTTAGATGAATTATACCATGAAAGCCCCATTACAAAAACAATATACACTATAAACACAATTCCTATAGTTTCTCCAAATTTAACTTGAGCTCTTCTTGATGACATGTCTTATCTGATTTCTACACTAAAAATTTATAAAAGTGCTTTGTGTCATCGAACTATGGCAAAAACAATTAATCAAACTCTTTCTACACCACTAAAAGTTTTCTATTCAAACAAAGTTTTCACGCAAAATCCTAATATCTTACTTAGTTCAATATTCTCATTACTGTTACTTGGGATAGTTTCAGTCCTGAGTTCATTTAAAGAATCAATTCTATACCGAGAAGCAATTTCAACATTTTTCATAGTATTAATAGCTCTTCCAATTATTTTATTCATATTTTTCCTACCCTATCACATATTTATAAATAGTTTCAAAGAAACAAAAAGAAGTATATTAAGAAGCTATTTGGTATTTTTGTGCCTATCCCTGCCTTTCATAGTAGTAGGACACATTTTAACACTTCTATACACTTTAACATTTGTTGTAGAACTCCAAGCACTTTTTAATATGTTAAGAATAGTAGTTTCTTTCTATTTTTTAGTAATGTTAACATTAAATCTGAAAACATTCTACCAAACTAATTACTACCAAGTATTTTCAAGTATACTCCTTTCAGTAATTTTATTTGTAGGACTTTTATTAGTATACTTCTTAAGAATTCTAATTAATAGTTTTTAAAAAAATTAAAAATAATTTTTACATGAATCTTCCGTGAACGGAATCATAGTTATCAAATAGTTCAGTTTGACTAAACCATAAAGAAATTTCTTTTTCAGCTCCTTCTGATGAGTCTGAAGCATGAATAATATTAGGCATTTGACCTCCATTGTTATCTGCTCTAGCGTAAGTTATATGAGCAAAATCTCCTCTAATTGTTCCTGGTGCAGATTGAGCAGGTTCAGTTGATCCAACCATTTTACGAACAAGTGAAATTGCTTGGGCTCCTTCAAGAACAAATGCTACAACAGGTCCTGAAACTAAGAAATCTTCAAGTCCTTTGTAAAAAGGTTTTTCAACATGATCACTATAATGTTTTTTAGAAAAATCTCTATCAACATGCATGAATTTCATACCAATAATTTTTAAACCAACTTTTTCAAATCTTGAAATTACTTCTCCAACGATTCCTCGTTGCACACCATCTGGCTTTATCATAACAAATGTTCTTTCAACTGTCATAGAAATAGTTAACTAAATTGAATTTATAAAATTCTCGATTTCAAAAACAAATCTTTAAATAGAAACTTAATTGTGAAATTCTATGGGAGTACAGATAAAGGATATCCTAGAATATGATGAAATTTCTCTTGACAAATTAAACAATAAAAAACTAGGTATAGACTCTTTTAATATGCTTTATCAATTTCTAGCATCAATAAGACAAGCCGACGGTGAACCTTTAATGGACTCCAAAGGTAGAGTTACATCACACCTCAAAGGACTATTCAACAGGTGCATTTATTTCAAAAAAAATTCTATTAAGCCCGTATTTGTGTTTGACGGAAAATCACCCAAATTAAAAGAAAAAGAACAAGAGTTAAGAAGACAAAAAAAACAAGAAGCGGATAAAAAATATAGAGAAGCTCTGGATTTAGGACTTGCCGACGATGCAAAAAAATACGCCCAAGGGACAAGTAAATTAACAACTGAGATGATTGAAGAAGCAAAAGAGCTAATTGAAGCCTTCGGATTTCCAATTATTAACGCTCCTTCCGAAGGAGAAGCACAATCCTCATATCTTTGTAAAAAAGGTAAAGTTTTTGGAACTGCATCACAAGATTTTGACTCATTACTTTTTGGAACTCCAATTCTAATTCGAAATTTATCAATTTCAAATAAAAGAAAAGTTCCTGGAAGTTCAATTTACAAAGAATTTCCTATGGAATATTATGATTTGAAGAAAAACCTAGAAAATTTAAAAATCACTCACGAAGAACTAATAATTGTCGCAATTATGTGTGGAACAGACTTTAATCCTGGAGGAATCAAAGGAATAGGGCCTAAAAAAGCTCTAAAATTAGTAAAAGAATATAGAGATAAATGGGACGAATTATTCAAAATACTTGATTGGCATGACTCATTTTCATATTCTTGGATTGAAGTTTTCAACACATTCACAAAAATGCCTGTTGAAAACATTGAAACAACTGAATTTAAAGATATTAATAAGGAAAAAATTGTTGAAATATTAACTAAAAGAGATTTTGATAAAGATATGCTAGAA
>JBFKKL010000065.1:0-5023 GCA_041631255.1 Candidatus Woesearchaeota archaeon
ACGAAAAGTAGCCAAATTCGAGGACTATTCGTACAAACCCAAGTACTACAAAAAGTTTATAAATATAGATAGTGAGAAATAAGCCATTAGGTAGCAAAAAACCTAAGATAAATAAAAATGGCAGACAGTATTGTAGTAAAGTCAAAAGTTAAAGAGGTTGCAGGAGATTGCAACGTTTCAGGAGATTTTGCAGATGCTCTTAACGACGCTTTAGTTGAAGAAGTTAAAAGAGCTGCAGCAAGAGCAGATGCTAATGGAAGAAAAACTGTTAGTTCAAAAGATACTTACATTGGTAAATCAATGGCTAAAGCAATGCTAGTAGTTAAATCTAAAGTTAAAGATGTTGTTGGTTCAAACCACAATGTGTCAGGAGATTTTGCTGATTCACTAAACGAAGTTGCTAACTGGATGGTTATGCAAGCAGCTGAAAGAGCAAAAGCTAACGGTAGAAAAACTATCGGAGCTAGAGACCTATAAATTTAAGGTTTCTATTTTTTTAATTAGTTTAACAAATTCTTGATTTGATAATTGTTTAAATTTCTTGTTTTTAGTATTTTCATCTAAATTTAGTTTTTTAATTAGGTCTTGAGCTTTTCGTTTAGATAAATTATATGTGTCTACGAAAGAGAATATGAGAGTATTTAGAGTAGTTCTATCTTTTTTATTAAAAAATTTTTGAATTAATAATTTTTTCTGTGAGGGGAATTTTGTTAATTCTAACTTGATTAGTGATGATTTAACTTTGGTTTTGGGTTCGAAATTATCTCCTGATATTTCTTCAAGTTCTTCTACCTTATAGAATGCATTTACATAATAATGCCATTTTGATCTTTCGTCAGTAATTCTTTTGTAGAAGTATTTTCCATGAAGAAGAACACAGAGAGGAACTTTTAGTGATAATATCTTTTCATATAAGGGTTCAGTAATTGAATAAGGGATGTTAGCAATTAATTTGTTAAATTTTATAGTTTCGATTATAGTTATAGCATTTCCAGGTATTAATTCAAAGTTTTTATTCTTTTCTTCCAGTTTTTGGAGCTTTTTAAGAATACTTTTGTCAATTTCTATGCCGATTATTCTATTTGCACTTGTTTGTAGCAATTCTTTTGTTAAAACTCCTTCTCCAGGACCTATTTCTAAAATAATGTCATTTTCTTCAATATCTGCACATTCTATTGTTGTTTTCAAAATATTTTTATTCTCAAGAAAGTGCTGATCAAATTTCATAATTAATTATCTTTAATTATTTTTATAAACTTGAGCAATTTTTTCCATTATGGTTTCTTTAACTATTATTTCTGAGTCAATTAAACTATGTTCGTCTTTTTCTGGGCCTTTTCTTAAAGAGATTTCTCTATTTCTTCCTAAAAACATATCAATTACAGTATTATTGGCAAGTTCATTCATTGCAGTAAGATATGTGTCTATTACTCTTAGATTAGGATTATTTCTTTCGCGTGTTCTTAATAAATTGTGATTTGGGATTTCAAGTGCTAATGTTTCCAACCTATTTCCTGTTTGTTCTCCAATAATCATAGGAGTTTGATGTATAACAATGTTATATTCTTTCCATTTAGTTGAATCTATTTTTTCTTTCAAAAGCCAGTCTTGTTCAAATTTTTCTAACGAATGGCGCTGTTGGCCAAATACCCACCCTAAAAAATCTGAAGATAAAAGATATAGATATGAATGAAGTCTATCGTATGGTGAATCAATACCTATAATTTCTCCGTCTGAGGATTCTAATTGTGAATAAAAACATAGTCTTGAATTTGCTATATCTTCAATGGATTTTTGACCTCTAATTACTCTTCTACTTGGTTGAGTTTTCTCAAAAATTTTTCCCAATTCTACGTGGTACCTATATAATCTCTCTAAAAGTGGATCTTCTTGAGGGTTTGAATTCACGTATAAACTTCTGGAATTATTTTCCACCATTATTTTTTTACAGTTTAATTTCTTTATAAAGGCTATGATTTTTAGACATTATTCAGTGAAAAAAATATATAAAGGTCAAAGTTCTGAAAAATGCACACTTTTTGAGGTAGTCTTATGGTTAAAGTAGCTAGGGATATGTTCATAGGAGGTCTTTTATCGATTTGTTCAGGATATTCTTTAGCTAATGGTAATTCTTTAAATTTGGATTCTAATATTTATTTGAAAGAGGATTCATATACTCAAGTTAGTTTTAATGGAAAAAAATATGATGTTGATTCAAGAGATAAACTAGCAGTCGGGTTAGGAGAATTGTTAGAATTAGTTGACCCTATTATTCCGCCAACTTCCTGGAAAATATCAAGAGATTTTAGTGTAGGGTTTACAATTAAAGAAGATGCTTTGATTAAAGAGAGAGACAATGTTTCAAGACCTAACTTATATTTAATAATTTTTAGCTCAGGCGGGCGAGGAAGTTATAGTAATTCTTCTTCTGGACTTAATTTTTAAGTTCCATACTTCTTTTCTTTCTATTATATGATACAACATAGTTATGTACACTATCTCTGATTTGTCTTATGTATAGCATCATTTTAGAATTTTTTGGAATTTTTAGAGAGTCTTGACAGTTAGGTAGAAAGATTTCTTCTTCTTTTTTAGCTAAAGATATTATTGGAATTTTTAGGTTTAGTTTGTTTAATGATTCTAATGCAGCATTTAGTTGTCCTTTACCACCATCTACAATTATTAAATCAGGATACTCTCCTCCCATTTCTCTTTTTTCCTTTATTCCTTTATATCTTCTGTAAATAACTTCTTTCATTGATGTGAAGTCATCGTTTTTACCAGAAAAACTTTTGATTTCAAACCTTCTATAATTGTCTTTGTCAGGTTTTTGATTTACCCATCTTGTCATTCCTCCTACAAGATGTTTTTTTCCTAAATTTGACATATCAAAACATTCAATAGTTTTAGGTATTTTCGGAAGGTTTAGCTTGTTTTTCATTTCGATTAATATATTTTTATCTTTGAATTTTTCTTTAGCATTTTTTATTGCAATATCAAGAAGTGATTTTTTTTCACCTTTCTGAGGATTTGTTAAAGTAACTTTCGCTTTTCTTAAATTACTTAGATATTTTTCAAGAATTTCTTTGTCTTTTTCACTTTCCCAAATTATTTCAGAGATTAAAATTTCTCTAGGTATTGAATTTTTTGAATAATATATTTTGATAAATTCTTCTAGCGTATCATCTCCAATTTCTATATTAAAGTGATTTCTTTTTTGTAAAACTCCTTTTCCTACGTGAAGAACTTCGATTAATCCTTCTCCAGACTTTTTATCTAGAACAAATGCTATAACATCTTGGTCGAATTCTTTTATCATATCAACTGTTTGTTTTTCATTTAAATATTCGATTGCGTCAATTTGTTTCTTTTTTATCATTGCTTCTTCGAATCTTTTTTCTTTTGATAATTGTTTAATCTCTTCTCTTAATTTTTTTATTAGCTTATTTCTTTTTTTCCCTTTTAGGAATTCAATTGCTTCTTTAACATTTGTTCTATATTCGTCTTTATTTACTAGTTTTTCTTTTGAAGCTGGAGCAAGTCCTATGTCATGATAAAGTGTCGATTTACTCGAATAAGTATATGGAGTAATTATTTTAAATAATGACACTGTAAGTTCAATTAATTCTTTTTTTAATTGTCCGTTTGTAAATGGTCCAAAATAATGTCCTTTTTTGGTGATTTGTCTTGTTGAAATAATTTTTGGTATTTCTTCATCTGTGATTTTTATATATGCATAAGTTTTAGAATCTTTTAAATCAATATTATATTTTGGTTTGTGCTTTTTGATAAGTTTGTTTTCTAATAAAAGTGCTTCTACTTCATTGTTTACAATTATATATTCTAAATAATCAATATTTTTTACGAGAAATTGTGTTTTTGGTGAGTGTTCGTGTTTTGATGAAAAATAACTCGAAATTCTATTTTTAAGATTTTTTGCTTTTCCAATATAAATTATCTCTCTTCTATTATTTTTATAAATATAAACTCCTGGATTTTTAGGAAGAGATTTTAAGTCAGGCTTGAACATATAAAATATATTTTTTATTTTAATATAAATATTTAGTTAAGTCTAGAATATTCTTTCTTAATAGATAACAAATCTTTATAAAGAAGTTTTGGGGGAAATCTTCATGTTTTCAAAGAGTAGAAATGCTCAGATAAGTATTTTTGTAATTATTGGTGCAATCATTATTTTAGGGGGAGTTTTTTTATTTACTGTTGACTTTGAGGGAATTACAATTTTTGATGATCAAAGGAGCTCATATCTAATTAGGGAGTATGTTGAAAGTTGTGTTGAGGGACAGACTAAAGAAGGTGTTTACTTACTTGGAGTTCATGGAGGTTGGCTTTACAACGATATAAGAGAAGAATTTTTTTTAACTAAAGATACAAATGAATATTTGATTAAAGATAAACTTGGGTATGTAGATATGGGCGGTATTGAGCAACCTTATTGGTATTATTATGATGATGGAGATGAAGAATTTAGGACTAATATTCCTGAATTTGATACAAAGAATGAATATTCTATGAAGAATCAATTGAAGAGATATTTAGATGAGACTCTTGAGCCTTTATGTATAAAAAATTTTCAATCTTTTAAAGATAAATTTGAGGTAGAATATGATAAATCAGAGATTTCTCATGAAGTTATTTTTAATGAAGATGAAATTATTGTGAGACTAAATTTACCTTTAGAGATTCGAGAATTAAATGAAGAGTCAACAGAGTATATTGATACTTTTTCAATTGATCATCCAAATGAATTGTATGTTCCTTATCATTTAGCTAAAGATATTATTGATGCTGAATCGAATAGTAGTTTCGTTGAGTATAAATTAATGGGCCTTTTAACTCCGTATCAAGATCCAAATAGTGTTGATCTTCTTGTGGATACGAAGCGGCGTCGACGTTGCTGTCTTGCATATTATCATCAACGGCTGCATCCTCTTGTTCGTTGACGTACTGATCTTCCATCGAATCATGTTGATCGTAGTAATTATCTTGACCTTGATCTTGA
>JBFKKL010000066.1:0-5000 GCA_041631255.1 Candidatus Woesearchaeota archaeon
AACCAAAGCATGTAAGTATAGATGAAATGTTAAATTCATGTATTGACATTTTAGATTATGTTAGCTCGGAGATGAGTAAACTTTCAATTGAAGATAGAAGAAATTTTCTATCTAAGATTTTAACTAAAAGTTTCGAAAAAACAATAAAACAAATGTATAGAAAGTTATTATTTACAATTCCTGTTGATCTGGATTTATTTCAGGATCCAAATACAAGATCTTTGTTAGAAGTATTAAAAAGAAGACTTTCTGAGAAAAATTTCAATGAGGAATTTGATTTAGCCTATATCCAAGAAATAAATAACTATGTTAGAGAAGTGTTAGTCATATTTAGAATCGAAAAAGCTGCATAACTAAATAAATACTTAAATTTTTCTTTATTACAGATGTATACATATTATGTAATTATCAAGGGTACAAATAGAGAACTTGCTCTTGAGGAATTGAAAACACTTTGGGAAGTGTATAATGATGAAATTATTGATCTAAAACATATAAAAAACACTTATTTTTATTTTGAATCTGAAAAAAAAATCTCAAAATTCTCGCCACTTCTAAAAAGACTAACTTTAACTAATTGTTTAATGTTTAGAATTTGGACAGGGAAAGATTTAGAACAATTTGAAAAGGAAGTTGAAAAGTCGAATTTTAATAGAGATTCTCAAACATTTGCTGTTCTAGTTAAAAATATCTCGAGGAAAAAAACCATTTTAGAAAAAGATTTGGCAGAACCTATTTGGGATTCCTTAAAGACTCCTAAAGTTAATTTAGAAAATCCACAATTAAAAATTGTTGCAATACAAACAAATAAAGAATTGATTATAACAAACTGCTTATTTGAAAATGAAAAAGATTATTTGAGACGTATGCCAAAACAAAGACCAATTTCAATGCCTTACACATTAAAATCGGATATGGCAAGAGTTTGCATTAATCTTTTAAAATTAAAGGAAGGTACAATTCTTGACCCATTTTGTGGAATTGGAGGAATCCTTCTTGAAGCTAGAGATATGAATTTTAAAATAATTGGGAATGATATTTCCTGGAATGATTTAAAATATTTTAAAGAAAACTATTCTCATTATTTTAATGGGGAAACTCCTACAAGAATTCTTGCAGATTCAGCACTCCCATTTCTAAAAGAAGAAACTGTGAATGGAATTGTGACCGATATTCCTTATGGTAGATGTTCAAGAAAATTAGGAGAAGATTTGTATGAAGGATTTTTAAGAGAAGCTCAAAAAACATTAAAGAAAGGAAATAGAATTGTAATTGTTTATGCTAATTTTGTAGAATTTAAAGATATAGCCTTAAAATATTTCAATGAAGTAGTTGAGATTAACCAATATATTAATAGAAGTATGACAAGACATATTCTTGTTTTAGAGAATACTAAATAATATAAAGACAAACTATTGATTTTAGTCTATGAATAAAAAAGGAGACATAAATCAAGTTTTTACATATCTTCTCTCAACTATTATTGTTTTATTTGTAGGGTTTTTAGTTGTTAAATTTGTAACAGGTTTTACAAGTGATACTGAAAATAGATTTGAAGTGAAATTTTACGATAATTTTGAATTAATTTATAATCAAGTACACAAAGAATGGAATTCGGAAAAAATTCAAACTTTTAGATTAAACTCTAAAATTAAAGAAGTTTGCTTTATGCAAAATGAATGCTCTGGAACATTAGGCGATTCCAATAAAGAAAACACTCTCTCAGAGCTACAATCTACGGGAGATAATATTGCTATTTTTGATGAAGTAGGAATAAGAAGCTCTAGTAGAGTTGGAGAGTTTTTTATTGAAGTTGATAACACTCAAGTAAACTGTGTTTGCAGAAAATTAACTGGCAGCTCATTAGAGATTTTACTTAGAAATCAAAGGAATGAAGTTTATTTAACTATTTTAAATTGACTTCGCAGTAGTAACAGATAGGTTTATAAAAAACAAACTAGTACTTTTGATGTTATAAATAATTTTTCAGGTGATATTAATATTTAAATGAGAATACCAAATGAAGTAAGAAAGATATTAATGAATATAATTTCACCTAAAGAGAATGTAAGTTGTTTAGAAAAAAAATTAGATGTTTTTTCAAATCATTACCCACTACATAAGTGGGGTGCAGGAAGGTTTTCACTTGTTGGTTCTTTCCCACATCTTTTAAAAGAAGATTTTGAATTAAGAGATAAGGATATTCTTACGATGAGAGCAATGTATGATCAGTGTATTGAAGATGATTTTAGAAGTTGTTTAGTTCCAGCTCTTGAGAATATTTTTCCACAAGTATATGGTAGATTTCCACAAAATTTAGAAGATTTGCCACAAAAGGCATATGTTCCCAAAACAGAGGGAGAATTTGTAGAATTTGTATTGGGAGAAGCAAAGAAGAGAAAAATAAGGACAGGAGTTGATAAGTTAAATCTTTCAGCATATAAAAGTCCTGTAGATATGTATGTTTTAACAAATGAAATGGCAAATGATTTTTTAAGTAAAAGTAGAAAAAGGTTGCCAATTTCTTATATGATTTTAAGGAGAAAAACTCCTCAAAGTGCTGCCTTAAAATTAGTAGATAAGTTAGTTGGACTTTTAGCTGCTGACGATAAAACTCTAGTTGCTGTTAGAAATTCAAAGAAAAAAGGAGATTTCAAAATGTACCAAGAAGAATTGAGAGATTTCACCTTAGAATATCTACATGAAGCTTTAGTTTCAGGAATTGATATATATGAATATGTTACAGGTAAAGATAGTCACGGCAACAAATTAGGAACTGAACCTTCTATCTGTGAACTTAATAGGATATCATATAGTGGAAAATTTGGAGGAGAAGTTAATGATTTAATTGCAGATTGTTTTTTAGTTGATACAGCAGGTGTTAAATTTGTTTTTGAAGATAGAGACCATAAGAAATTAGATGAATTAGTATCAGGTTTTAGGAAAATTAGAAGTTCAACAAGGTTCAATCAATTAGAAAATAAAAGAGAAGTTAGACATTCTAGTAATAAAGATGGTTCAGAAGTTTATGGTATTAGAAATGCACATAGCCCTCAATTTGCTGAAGCGAGATTGCAGTTAATGAGCGATTTTTTTGAAGCAGAGCTAGGCTTGCCCGATAGAGACGGAACTATGCCACATATATTATACAAAGATAAAAGAGTCAGAAATTTAAGAGATGCAAAAAATGGGAGATCTGGTTATAGGGATCTTGTTCTTGATAGTGTATGCAGATTTTATGGACTTGAGCATCATGATTTAGGTTTTAGATAAGTAACATTTATTAACTTCTATTTTTCGTAAATTCTATATGTTTATTGAATCAATTGAACTTGAGAATATTAGAAGTTATAA
This sequence comes from Candidatus Woesearchaeota archaeon, assembly GCA_041631255.1. Lineage (GTDB taxonomy): Archaea > Nanobdellota > Nanobdellia > Woesearchaeales > UBA583 > UBA583. The sequence continues at coordinate 3,355 of JBFKKL010000066.1, forward strand.
AAGCCAAAAAATTGATTTTCCTAAAGGAATAACATTTCTTTCCGGAGATATTGGTTCAGGTAAAAGTTCAATACTTCAGGCAATCGAATTTGCTTTTTTTGGTTTCAAAAAAGGAGACATTGAAGGAAATGACATTTTGAGACGTGGAGAGAAAAATGGATCTGTAACTTTAGTTTTAAAATCAGAAAAAAATGAAATTGAAATTTATAGAACTCTAAAAAAAACAAAAACTTCAATTGCTCAAGACTCAGGATATTTGAAAATTAATAATTCACTTGTTGAACTCTCTCCAACTGAACTTAACGCAAAAATCTTTGAAATATTAGAACTTCCTCAAGAATTTCTAACTAAAGATAAAAATTTAATTTATAGATATACAATCTACACACCACAAGAAGAACTTAAAGAAATTCTTTTTTCAGATGTTCAAAGAAGACTTGAAGTTATGAGAAAACTTTTCAATATAGATAAGTACAAACAAATTCTAAATTCTCTGCAAGTTTATACTAAGAATTTAAGACAACAAAAAAGAGAACAAGAAATAAGGCTTGAACCAATTCATAAGTTAAAATTAGAAAAAAAAGATGTTTTGGATGATTTAGAAGAATTCAAAAAAGAATTTGATGAAGTAAAAGAAAAAGCTGAAGGCATAACTGCGAAAACTAAACAAATTCAAGATCTGTATATTAATGAAGAAGAAAATTTGAAAAAAATTCAAGAAAAAAATTTCCAAGTTGAAAAAGCATTGAATATTATTTTTGAAAAAGAAAAACAACTTCAAGAGATAAAAGATGATATTCTAAATAAACAAGAAAGAATAACTTTAAGTAAAGATAAGAATGGCTCAAAAGAAAAAGAAAGTATTCAAAAAGAAATAAAAGCCCTTAAAGAAGATTTAAAAAATAAAGAAGAAAAAGAAGAAGAAATTAAAAACAAAGAGTTGGATGATGTTAAAGAATTAAGGAAAAACTTGGAGATTGAAATTCAAGTTCTGAAAGCTAAAATACATGAAAAAGAAAATTTTTCATCAGATATATTCAATAAAGAAAAGTGCCCTGTATGTCTTCAAAAAATTGATGAGAAACATAAAGAACACATGCCAAAAGTTCTTGAAAAAGAAAAAGAAGATCTTAAAACAAAACAAAATGAACTAAATGAGAAATTATCAAAAATAAAGAATAAAGAAGATGAATTAGAATTAAAAGAAAAAAATTCTCAATCCAAAAAAAAGGAAGAAATAAATAATCTAAGGGAAAAAGTTTACAAAAAAGAACTGGAATTTTCAAAGCTAGAGTCCAAAGAAAAAGAACTTAAAAGAGAGTTGGAACTAATTAAAGAGCTAAAAGAAAAACAAGAAAAAATTGAAGAAATAATAAAAAAGAAAAGTGATTATGAAGAAAAAAATAAATTAATTAAAGAAGCTCTTTTAAAACGAGAAGAGAACATAAATAAAATTTCAAGTAAAAAAGAATTAATAAGAGAGAAAGAGAAAATCATATTAGAAAAACTCTCAACTACTAGGACAAGAGTTTCTGAAAAGAATTTAAGACTAGACAAATTAGAAAAAGAAATAATTTCACTTGAAGAAATTAAAAAACAGATAGATAAGATTCAAAAAGAAGAGAAATTTCTAGAAACTAGGGCTG
>JBFKKL010000067.1:0-4887 GCA_041631255.1 Candidatus Woesearchaeota archaeon
AACTAATAATTTAGCACCAGGATGTTCAACTTCCATTTCTTTTAGAATTTTAACGCCATCATTTGTAACAATAGTGTTTCCAATAGAATCGATAAGCATCTTATCCATCCCCATTGGACCAAGAGTTGTTTTAACAATTTGAGAAACAGCTTTAGCAGCTTCAATATTAGAGGTTAGAGCATCAACACCTTTAGTTCTAGAAGTTCCTTCTTCAAGTACATCATCTCTTCTCGTCATGAATAATTACTATTGAGTAGTCTTTATATATTTTATCACTTTACAACTATTTGTAAAATGAGGGTTAAAAATTTTCCAAATTTTTATTTTGTTGAAGAATTTACCATGAAGCTATCACCTCTTCAAGAGTTTCTCTAGCTTTGTTATCAAGAGGAATCATAACTCTTTTTTCATCAAATTCAACTTCGCTATCTTCAAGAGTCATATCAAATGTTATTTTTTCCTTGTGGAATTCTTTATATTGTTCATTTAAATTAAGGCCAATCTGAAAAGCTAATAAATCAGCATAATTAATTAAAGGCACACACCTATCTCCATTTCCAACTATGTTGATATGGTTAAATGGAATTTTGAACCCTCTTCTATGAAGATATTCATGAATTAAATATTGACTTTTAGGGTAATTTGCATAAAACGCATCAAGATAAATAACTGTAGATTTAGGTTTGTATCCATTAACTTGAATTATGTGAGCTATACTTGCATGTTGTAATTCTTTTAGAGAAAATCTTCCTCCTCGAGCTCTTGTCCAATGAAAATTTGTAACTCCTTCACTTTGGATTTGAGAATAATTTGGAAATTCTGGAGGTTTACCAATTAGTGCGGCTTCACGAAGTATATCTTTAGATTTTTTCAAAGAGTTATGTCCTCTATCTTTAATTAAACTTTCATTTTGACTTTCAACAGCAACAACAATGTTACTATCTTGTCCTATACCTAAACTAGTTTCATCAATTCCAAGAAAAGTTATTTTTGTCAATTTATTCTTCACCAAATTTCAAATTATTTAAATCTTTACCAAGCATTTAACCATTACATTTAAATATAAGATTAGTTCCTCATTTCTATGCAATTAAAGAAAATTATCTATTCTCTGCATCCTCTTGAAAGAAAAGTACTTCTTCATCTAGGGCTTCAAAAGCTTGATGAAATTGCTAAAGCTGCTAAACTAAGTGAAGCTGAAGCAAAAACTGGAGTTGAACTCCTTGAGGGACGTGATTTTTCAAAGTTTGAAGCAAACGAAGAGAAATATGTTGAATTAGATAAATTTGGAATTTTATTTTTAAAGTCTGGAATGCCAGAATATGTTGTTCTAAAAGAAGTTCAAAAGAAATCAAAAAAACTTTCAGAATTAACAGTTGACAAATCAATTATAGGCTCAGCAATGGGCGAATTAAAGAAAGCAGGATTAGTTGACATTCAGAAAAAAGATGAGCTTGAGTTATCAATTACAAAAAAAGGAGAAGACTTCATTAACAATTACAAAAATCCACTAACTCTATTCGAGAAACCAACTAAAGTTGAAGATTTAACAAATGAACAAAAGAAAATTTTAGAACTTTTCAAAATGAGAAAAGGCTTCCTAAAAGAAACTGTAAAAAAATCATTCACAATTAGACTAACTTCTAAAGGAAAAGAGATAATTAAAGAAGCAAAAGAGAATCTTAAAGTTCTTGATTTAATTGATGAATTAACTCCCGATATGCTTAAGTCAGGCTCTTGGAAAAATAAAGAATTTAGGCATTATGATATAAATACAAAAACAAGTATTCCTCAATTAGGAAGAAGACATCCTATGCTTGAAGCAAATAAAATCCTTTCAGAAATATTCGTTGAAATGGATTTCAAGGAAATGCAAGGGCCAATGGTTGAAACTTGTTTTTGGAATATGGACACCATGTGGATTCCACAAGATCACCCAGCTAGAGATGAACAAGACACATTCTATTTAGAGCATAGTGGAGAAGTTCCTAAAGGTGCTATGGACAAAGTAAAAACTATGCACGAAAATGGAATTAAACATTCTCACACTCCTAAAGGAGAATTTTCAGAAGAGATTTCAAAGAGATGTATTTTAAGAACACACTCAACATCAACTTCATTTAGATATCTTTACGATTTAGGAAAAAAACAAGCAAAAGGAGAAGACATAAATGGAAAATATTTCTATCTTGCGCCAGTTTTTAGAAACGAAGCAATTGACTCGACTCACTTAGCAGAGTTTTACCAAGGAGAAGGGTTCATTATTGGAGATAATTTGGGACTTGCGGATTTAATGGGTTTCATCAAAGATTATTATGCAAAGCTTGGAGTAACTAAAATTAAATTCAAACCAACATTCAATCCATATACAGAGCCCTCAATGGAAGCGCACTACTATGATGAAAAACTAGGTAAATGGTACGCTCTAATTAATTCAGGAATTTTTAGAGCAGAAACACTTGAACCTATGGGTATAAAAAACAAAACAATTATCGCTTGGGGTATTGGAGCATCAAGGGTTGCAGCTCTTCTTTCAGGAAAAGACTCAATGAGAGACATTACAGGAGCAACATGCGATTTTGAGTGGTTAAAAACAAGAAAAACTATGACAAGAAAGGTGGTTAGGTAAGAATGGCAGAAGTTTTAACAGATAGTGATTGGATGATTCAAGAAGCAAGGGATAGATGTTCTATAGTTAGTAGAAATTCAAGGATAAATGGAGGATTAGAAACAGAACTTGAAGAAAACCCTCAAGTTTCAAGAGCTTGGGCAATTCAAAGAGTTTTAGATCAAGATTCTTTAATGGCAAAACTTGAAAATTTTAATAGTTATATTGAAACAATTCTTTCAACAGGAACTGTTGGAACTGGAGATGAACTTGACAAATATAACACAAATCTTTTAGAAAATTATAGGACAAGTAGAACAAGAGAGTTCATTGAAAGTCCTAGACAACATCAAATGTACATATTAAGACAGAGAAAATTAGTTGACCAAATTAGTAAGTATGAAGGAGGTTTAAATTAAAAATGACAGTATCAATTATCAAAAATAATTTTAATTTAGTCCAAAAATACGACATCAAGGAGGATTTTTAAGAATGGTGTATGTATATTCAAAATTAAGTAATTTAAACAAACATATTGGTAAAGCTTTATCAGTTGATGAGATTAAAGACACTTTAGCAGATTTAGGTATGGACATCAAAGGGGAATCAGAGGACAAAGACCCAGAATTAAAAATTGAAATCACTGCTGAAAAAATTGATATGGTGTCAGGTGTAGGAATAGCAAGAGCCATTTCATTCTATAGGGGATTAAGAAGAGAACTTCCAAATTACAAATTAAAAGATTCGAAGTTAAAATTAATAGTCAAAAAAGAAGCAGATAAAGTTAGACCGAAAACTGTTGCAGCAATTTTAAGAAATGTTCCTATGTCAAAAGAACTTCTTGATGAAATGATAGAAATTCAAGAAAAAATGCATGACTCCTTTGGAAGACACAGAAAAAAAGCTGCAATTGGAATTTATCCAATGGATGCTATTGAATTCCCAATCACCTTCACAGCAGAAAAACCTGAAGATATTGTATTTAGACCACTTGAATCGCAAGTTGAAATGAATGCAAATGAAATTTTAGAAAAACATGATACGGGAAAGAAATTTGGGCACCTTCTAAAAAACAAAGATTTCTACCCAGTTTTTAGAGATAATTCGGGTAAAGTTCTTTCAATGCCTCCAATTATTAACTCACATGAAACGGGAAGGGTTGAAAATCATCACAAAGATTTGTTCATTGAATGTTCAGGTCACAACATAACTCATTTAGATAATATACTAAAAGCGCTTGTCACATCATTCATTGAATTTGGAGCTCAAGTAGAAACACTCGATGTTGAATATCCAAACGGAGAAATTTATAAATTAAATTTGGCAAATAGGGTTGAAACTTTAACTTTAAATTATGTTAACAAACTTATAGGAATCAATCTAAAAGAAGATGAAAAGGAATTAAAGAAACTTCTAATGAAAGTCCAGTATAAATTAAAATCTTTGAAAAATGGTGTATTAGAAGTTGAGATTCCGCCCCACAAAGCAGACATTTGGTCAGACTGTGACATAGCAGATGATATTGCAAGAGCCTACGGTTACAATAATATTGTTCCAAGAACACCAAATGTATCAAGTGTAGGAGAAGAGTTAGAAGAAACTAAGTTTAAAGATTCTTTAACTCAAACCATGACAAATTTAGGTTTTTTAGAACTTTACACTTATATGTTAACTTCAACAAAAGATCAATTTGAAATGATGAACTTGAATGAAGAAAAAGAAGAATTTGTGAAGATTAATGATAGTGCTGAAGAAGGAATCAACATGACAAGAACAATGATTTTACCTGAAGTTTTAAAATCTCTAGTAATAAACAGAAAGAATAAATATCCTCAAAAAGTATTTGAAAATGGATTCACAATTCAGGTGGACAAAACAAAAGACACTAAAGCAAGAAACGAATCAAGACTATGTTCAGCTATTGCAGATCCTAAAGCAAATTACACTCATATCAAAGAAGTTCTTGATACAATTATGCATTTGAATGAGATTAAATACGAATTGAAAGAATCAAATCTTCCATATTTAATTGAAGGAAGACAGGCAGAAATTATGGTAAATAAAAAAGTAATTGGTTTTATTGGAGAAATTCACCCGCAAATCCTAGAGAATGTTGGATTAATTGTTCCTGTTGTGTGTTTTGAGATTAATGTTGACGGATTAAAATAATTTCAAGTCCTAATTACTTCAGAAAAATATCTTCTAGGATTATTCGTGTATAGTACAAAAGAAGAGCTTATTCCATTTTTTTTCATATGTCTAATTCCATTTGGCACATA
>JBFKKL010000068.1:0-4718 GCA_041631255.1 Candidatus Woesearchaeota archaeon
GTAGACTTTGATAAAAACCAAACTGTTCATTTAATAAAATCGCTCTATTTTATTGCAGAGCAACAAAGATTTCTTCTGGTAATTTAGCACCTTCTAATGAATTAATTTTCTCTGTGTATACCAAAAAATCTAATTATTCAAATCATTATGTCAAGCAGACATCAACAGCACGACAAGTATATAAAATAGTTTTTTGTGTTCCAAAAACTTCACCGTATCCGGTTTTTAATTTATCTTCTAATTTCAAAAACTTCTTATCAACTTTAACTTCGTGTATTATGTCTTTTACAACTTGAGGATTCAATAGTTCCCCTTTAAGGCCATAAGGCACAGCTCTAACAAGAATTTCACTTTGTCCAAACTCCTCTAAAACAAACCCTAGAGATTCTAAAAGTTCCTTATATTCTTTAAATAAAATCATCTCGTCCAAACTTAAATTAATAACTTCAGATTTCAAAAGAGTTTGAGAAATTGGTTTTTTAGAAATTAAATTCTTCTTAAAATTTTCAAAATAGAACTTTTCTTCAGCAACGTGTTGATCAACAACAATCATTTCTTTAGGTGTCTCCAAAATGATAAATGTTTTATTAACTTGTCCGACAATTCTGTATTCTTTTAGAACATCATAAAGAGGCCCATATTTAATTTCCTTTTCTAAAACTATTTTTTCCTGAACTTCTTTCTTTGGTTCTTGAAATGAAAAACTTCTTTGAGTGTTTAATTCAGTTTGTTTGTCTGAAGAATAATATGTTTTCTCTTCTTTTGAAATTTTTCTCTTTTCTGGTAAAATGTCAGTAACTTGTGGTAGAGAATAGTCTTTATCTCTACTCTCTTTAACAGGCTTGAATAATGTCTCTTTTTCAAAAACTTTTTTGACTGCAAGTCTAACTGTCTCGTAGATTTCAAGTTCATTTTCAAATTTAATTTCAATTTTTGTTGGGTGAACATTCACATCAATTATCTCAGGATCTATTTCAATAAAAATAATAAATAAGGGGTGTCTTCCTTCCATTAAATTAGTTGAAAATCCATCATAAATAGCATTATTAATTATCTTAGATTTAACAAATCTTGAATTTACAAAAGTAAATTGATGTTTCTTAAAGCTAGTTGTAATTTCAGAAGGGTTAGCTAAAAAACCTTTAATTTTAATTCCTTTATTTTGGTAGTCAACTTCACATAACGAGTCCTTCAAATCTCTTCCAAGTATATAAATAATATTCTCCTTTGAATTTCTAAATTGAGGTTTATTCAAAAGAACTTTATTATTATGGCTTAAGATAAATTGTTTGTCATAGTGTATTAAACAAAATCTTTTAACAACATCAACAATTTCTTTTAACTCCAGATTTTCAGATTTGAGGTATTTTCTTCTGGCGGGCGTGTTATAAAACAGATTTTCAACTATAACACTTGTACCTTCACTATGTCCGCTTTTTTTAATTGATTTTAAATTATCACTTGAAATTTCATAAGCAGAATCATCAGAATTATTTTTAGTAATAATTTTTGCTTTAGAAATAGAGAATATACTTGCAAGTGCTTCACCTCGAAAACCCATCGTGTTAATAGAATACAAATCATTAAATGAAGAAATTTTAGACGTTGCATGACGAATAGGTGCATTAAGTAAATCTTCTTTTTCAATTCCTGATCCATTATCTTTCACAATAATTTTTGAAAGTCCAGAATTTTCAATTGAGATTTCTATTTTTTCTGCCTTTGAGTCAATTGAATTTTCAATTAGTTCTTTAATAACTGCTGAAGGTCTTTCTATAACTTCTCCTGCTGCGATGTGATTAATTAATTCATCTGTAAGGAGTTTGATTGCCATACTTTTGAAGAAAAATGGAACTTAATAAATGTTGTGATAGAAACTATTTTTTGTTTAAAATTTCACTAACTCTTTTCTTAAGTTTAGGTAAGACTTCTTTTTCAAAAAAAGGATTCTTTCTTTTGGTTATAATTTTTAGAAAATATTTAACTTCATATTTTCAATTTATATAAGCTTTTTGTTTTTAGAAATCTATTATTGGTTTGAAAATAAGAAAAGTATATAAACATTGAAACCCTGTAGAATCAACTTTAAAATGACACCTCAACATTTTCCAAAATTCTCTCTTCACAGAGAAGGAGGTAGTGCAGCTGGGGCTTTTGACCAAGGAGTTAATCAAGAGTTAGAAAATATTGGTGTGCACAGATCTTTATTTTCATATACTGCCGCGACCTCAGCTTCATGTGCTAATGCAGTAGGTTTCCATTTAGGTTTGTCTCATGACAAAATTTGGGATTTTTGGAAAGAAGTTGTTCCTAGTGAAGGATTTTACAATCCAAAACAAAATAAACTAAGACTTGCAAAACTTAAAGCACATTTTAGAAGTTGTGAAACTGCTGGTTTGAATAGTTTTCAAGATCATAGAATTTTAATTCCTCTATATAATATAGATAAACAAAGAGTTGACTGGTTTGATTCACAAGAGGATAATTTTAATGGAAGACATCTATCAAAGAATCTAGTTTTAAGGATAATGATTGCTGCAATGGCACTTCCAGGGATGCACAGGCCAATAAGAATAAATGGGAACTCTTTCATGGATCCAGGTTTAGCATATCAAACAGTTCCTTTCCCAGAGCATTTAAGTTCAGATTATGAATTGATTATAAGAACTGAACCTAGGTACAATTTTCCAAAAGGAGAAACAATTTCAGAAAGGTTCAAAAATAGATATAAAGATTTTACTGAAGGTTTATGGGAAAAAAAATACTATTTAGGAATTAGGGAGAATTTAACTCCGGATTATTCACAAAATATGAGAAGAATTAAACAAATTTCAGATAGTATAAATGATGAATTAAAAGTTAAAGAAAATCAAGGTAAAGCTTTAGTTTTAAGACCAGATTATAAACCAAGAAGAAGAGATTTTTCACTAGGTGCTATAGAAGAGTCAAGAGAACATGGAATTGATGTAGTTCAAAGAAACAAACAAGAGATTCAAGAGTTCATGAAACTTAGTCCAAAACAAAGAGTTTCTATTGATTTTGGGAGAAATCAAAAACTGAATTTAGAAGGAACATTAGTTTCTGCCTAAACCTTTATAAGATAAGAAAAAATTTTCATAATAGATTTCAAATGAAAAAAATTATGAAAGCATTTACTTTTTTAGGTTCATTACCTTTTTTTTTAATTGTGACTATTTTATCAATTTTAATTGATTACTCTTTACCTATAAAATTGTTATTTCTCCTAATGCTTGGGTATTTAATCGTAATTCCTCTTAGATTAATTTTTTTTAGGGAGAGACCTGAAAAAAAACATTACGAAACTCTTTGGCAAAAAATAAAAGCATCTTCTTTTCCAAGTATGCACACAGTAAGATCAACACTTTATTGTAACACTTTATTTATTTATTATCAGAATGTGTTATTTTTACCAATTTTTCTAATCATAATCTCGCTTGTTGGCTATTCAAGAATTTATAGAAAAAGACATCATATTGAAGATGTTGCAGCAGGATTCATAATTGGAATACTAGTTTCAATAGTTCCATTAATAATTTAAGCCATTCTTTCTTTATGTATAAAATGATTTTTTTGTGAAGTCCTTAAAACTTCTCTAGCTGTAATATTTAGAATTTCTTGCATTGACGGGATAGTAAGAATCGGAACAAAAACTAAAAACAATAAGAAATTAAAATTAAAAAAATGAAGAATTGTTGCAAGATATCCAGAATACAATAATAGATACCATATCAAAGGATGGGTTTCAGTTAGTTTTGCATAAGACTTAGAAAAATCGTAAAGATATTGCAAAGACAAAAAAATGATTAGTGACCACATAACAATATTAATAGTATGGAAAAAAGTAGGGACATTATTTAGAAAAAGATATTTGTTTGTGAAAAATCCAATCAAAAACCAGAATACAGGAATAACGAATAAAACAAACATTGATCTTTTTGATTCTGGAGATTCTCCGTCAATTTTTTCAAGCATTTTATTAGTTTTATATATCCAAAAAAAAGAATAAAGTCCAAGGGAAATTATTTGGTAAAATAAAACTGTGCCAAATTTATCTTTTTCAAAATCATGTAAGAAAAAATGTGCAAGTTTTATTAGTTCATTTTTATCTAAGCTCATGTCACAGCTAGAATTTTTATCTATTTAAGTATTTCTAATTTTAATCAAGTTTAAAGCTACATCCGGGAATTGAACCCGGGACCTCCACCTTACCAAGGTGACGTTCTACCTCTGAACTAATGCAGCATAAAAAAATTATTTCAGGTAGATTTATAAATATCATTTTTTAAAAACACTTATGTTTGATGATAAAATAAAAAAATATTTGGCATTAGCTCTTTTAATTATTTCTGGAATTTACATTCTTTATCTATTAAGGGCATATTTAACACCAATTGCAGCAGCAATAATTTTAACCTACTTAACTTTCCCAATTTACAATTTTTTTCTCAGAAAAACTAAAAAGGAAGTTTTGTCAGCTTTTTTAGTAATAGTTTCATTACTGTTTCTATTTTTAATCCCTATTTCAGCAATGGCAGGTCTTTTAATAGGAGAACTTAGTTCCTTTTCAATTGATTCTGAGAAAATAGAGTCTTATGAACAGTCAATTGAGAAATTAACTGGTAAAGAAGTTTCAGTTGCTCAAAGTATAGATACTATAGGGAAAAGAATTTCCTCAAATTTAAGATCTTATGCTAAAA
>JBFKKL010000069.1:0-4696 GCA_041631255.1 Candidatus Woesearchaeota archaeon
CAAAGAGAAATCAAAAGGCTTTTTCAAAAACAGAGACAATCAAAATTAATTAATCATGTTTTAAGCAAAAATTATTCAAATTTAAATGATGTCGATTTAAGTTATTATCTTATTGTCATAAATAATATTGAAAATGCTGAATCAAGGCTCGCAGAAGGGGCATATGAAGAACTTAAAAACTCTCGAAAAAATGATGACAAATGTTGGCCAAAAAGTTCATGTTCAATAAGCCAAACTTCAACCATATTAAATAATTTAAAACTAGCTGGATATGAATCAACAACTAGACTTTTGGAAGATGGTCTTATTTATCTTGAAAAAGAAATGATAAATAATGAAAACAATCCACTTAGATTCATCATAACAATTAATGATGATTTTGATTCTGAAACAACTTGTGATTTGACAATTGATAATGATGAAGAAAAGACTTACATCTTTGATTCAGAGTCAGACTCAATTGACAAATTTGCTTCATCTAAAATCGAGTTTTCATGCAATAGAACTGTAGAAAAAATAAAATATACTCTATACAATATTAACAATAAAATTCAAATTGAAGAAAGTTATGAAAATACGAACTCTTTCTCATACCCATTAGATTCATTTGGGTGTATTGGTAGTGGGTCTGGATGTAATTATCAAGACTCTATTCAAACTCTGATTACGTATGGTAATAATCTTAAAGAAAAATTAAATTTTGAAAGTTATATCAACTCATTAATTATAGTGAATGGTGGGGACACAGATTTTGACGTTAGTGAAAAATATGAAGGAGCAGGAAAATATCTTTATTACAAAGCTGATAATGATTTAGAGAATTTTTTAAAATTTTCTCAAAATAATGATGGTTCTTGGGGTAGCGGGAAAAGTGTTGACAAAATTAAAGAAACTTCTTGGTCAACTCTAGGGCTTGAAAAAATTAATCCTAAAAGTGAGTATGTTAAAGATGGAAAAAGGTGGATATATTTCAATGAACCAGATAATGGATGGGGAAATGTTGAAAAAAACACGCTTGCATATCTTGCTATAAAAGAACAAATTAAGCCATACTTAAAAATTACAAGTAGAAACTCTTTGGAAAAAAATAATGAATTCGTGATTGAAAATCCAACAATTTATACAATAAGAAATGTTGAAATTAAGCTCTCTGATGAAATAAATCCATATGTTGCATATAATGTAGATTTAGGGGATTTAAATGGGGAAGGAAATACAACTTTTAATATAAGTGTTAGTAATGATTTTTATGGGAAATTAACTGGAGATTTAACTATAACTGGAATTGATGGAAAAGGTAAAGAAATTACATTACTTTCAATCCCTATGAATATAGTTGGGCCTGAACCATTCAATTTTGATGTTGAAGAAGAATATATAATTTCACCCGGAAATACTGGTTTGAAAATTAAAATAATTAAAAATATTCCCGAATTTTCAATTGATTGTAATTTTGTTAATCCATTTTCATTTTTAGATAAAACTACAACTCTAACTCATAACGATAACTTCTTAGAAATTAATAACGAATTTTTAATAGAAGGAGAATTTAATTTTGAAATATCTTGTATTGATAATGACAACAAGTTTGAAAAAATAATCAAATCAAAAACTATAATAGCTGACAAAACAATCGACGTGAAGCAGAATAGTGTTCTTATAAGTTCTAATGGTGACATTGCTATTCCTGTTGAAAACCTTAATACTGAAAAACAAACACTTAGAATGGAGGTTGAAGGTGATTTTAAAGACATACTTATTCCTGGAGAGAAAAGTAAAATTCTTGCTGCTGGAGAAACTAGAGATGTATTTTTTACAATTGCAAATTCTATTGATATTCTAAATATAAGTAATCAATCTCAAGGCTCAATTTTAATATATGCAGAAAACGGTTATGTTGAAAAAATTCCAATTCTTCTTGAATATCAAAATGAGGAACCTTCATCTTTTCCAATGCTATACATAGTGCTCGGAGTTATTGTTATACTTCTAATAACTCTTGTTGTGATAAGATATATCCAATTACAAAGAGAAGATGAAATTGAAGAGGAAGAAGGGGAAGAATTCTATATTGATGAAGATGAACTTTAATTTTAAAGTAAATTTATAAAAACTAATTTTTTAAACATTCTATGAAGATAGAATTAAATAAAAGAACAAATGGCAACACTTTAGTTTTACCAATATATAAAAACAATAAAGAATTAAAATTTTTTAACTCAAAAGAGTTTGAAGGAATAAAAAAGAACTCAAAAGAAGAATTGAAATTTTTTAACTATTCGGCAGAAGAAGGAGAAATTCAAACTATAAAAGTTAATAATGAAAAAATAATTATTATCTCAATCAAGAAAGACCCAACTTCAGAAGACTTAAGAAAATCATTTTCTGGACTTTTTAAATATCTAAAATCAAAAAAAGAAAAACAGGTATCAATTGAAATCCCTTTTGAAAAAGAGAATGAAGTTAAAGCAATTACTGAAGGACTCGATTTAACAGATTATGATTATTCTTACAAAACAGAGAAAAAAGAAAAATATGAAATTAAAATTAATTTTCTAGTAAAAGATTCGTTTAAAAAGATTATTCAAGAAACTTTAATCATCAATGACCAAGTTAAAAAAACTAGAAATTTAGTTAACGAAAACTCAAATACTCTAACGCCTCAAAAATTTGAAAAGATTGCAAAAGCCTTTGCAAAAGAAAATAAATTAAAAATCAAAGTTCTTGATGAAAAACAATTAAAAAAAGAAGGTCTAAATTTACATGTTGCTGTTGGACAATCATCTGAATTTCCTCCAAGATTGATTATTGTAGAGTATAACGGAAACACAAAATCAAAAGAAAAAATAGCACTTGTGGGTAAAGGAATAACTTTTGATACTGGAGGAATCAATCTTAAACCTACAGGTTATTTAGAAGATATGAGAACAGATATGGGGGGAGCTGCAACAGTTTTTGGTGCTTTTAAAGCAGCAGTTAAATTAAAACTTAAAAAAAATATAATTTTGGTAATGGCTTGTGCCGAGAATGGAATTGGGAATAATGCGTACAAGCCTGGAGACATTTACAAATCATACAAAGGAATAAGTGTTGAAATTGGAAATACAGATGCTGAAGGAAGACTAGTTCTAGCTGACGCTTTATCTTATATTCAAAAAAACTACAAGCCCCAAGAAATAATTGATATGGCAACACTTACTGGAGCTTGCCTTGTTGCTCTTGGTCCAAAACTAATTGGAATGCTTGGAAATAATGAAAAAATCAAAAAAAGTCTATATGAATGTGGAGAAAGAACTGGAGATAGAGTCTGGGAACTCCCTATTTATTCAGAGCATAGGGAATCTCTAAAATCAACATTTGCTGATACTAAAAGTACAGGGGGACGGTACGGTGGAACAATTACAGCTGCAGCATTTTTAGAAAAATTTATTGAAAAAGATATAAAATGGACTCATCTTGATATAGCTGGAGCAGCAAGGCCAGCTTCAAATCCAGATCCTTATGATAGTGAATATGCAACAGGAAAAGGAGTAAGACTTTTAACCGAATACCTTAAAAACTAATATTTATTCTGTTATCTAATTTATGACAATCTTAAATAAAGATTTTATTGACAGACTCAATTGAGTAGAGTCTGAATATAAGGTTATCAAAGGAAAAGATGCAATGAAATATAGTCTCCCAAGTCAAAGTGACTCTATTGAAAACACTGAAAAAAATCAACCTGAAACAAAACTATTCCCAGAAAATTTTTATAGAAGAATTTAATTTACTCTTCCTTATCACTTAGTCCACTTGTATTTACAAAGAACATACATTCATTATCAGGTAAATTTGGACTATCAACTAATTTAGCAACTCTTGATCCTTTCTTACCTTTTCTTAAATAGATTCTAAAAGTCGAACTATGTCCTACTACATGTCCTCCAATTGCTTGAGTAGGGTCTCCGAACATAACGTTAGGTTTTGACATAACTTGATTAGTAACAAGAACACAGCAATTATACATATCAGCTAATTTCAAAAGTATGTGCATGTGTTTATTTAACTTCTGCTGTCTTTCTGAAAGTGTTCCACGCCCAATAAATTCTGCCCTAAAATGAGCAGTTAATGAATCTACTACAAGTAATTTATACTCTCCTGTCTTCAAAAGATCTTCTGCTTTTTCAGCAAGTAACATTTGATGATCTGAATTATAAGCTCTTGCAATTTTAATGTTTTTAAGAGCTTGATCTGGATCAAGTCCTGCTTTTTCTGCCATCTGCAAAATTCTCTCAGGTCTAAATGTATTTTCTGTATCAATATATATTACTTTTGCACTAAGACCTCCCTCTTCTTTAGGTACTTGAACATTAA
The DNA here is from genome assembly GCA_041631255.1 of Candidatus Woesearchaeota archaeon. Taxonomy (GTDB): domain Archaea; phylum Nanobdellota; class Nanobdellia; order Woesearchaeales; family UBA583; genus UBA583. The sequence continues at coordinate 4,357 of JBFKKL010000069.1, forward strand.
CAGCGAGTTGATGTCCAACTTGTGTTTTTCCTGAACCGAATTCTCCAAAAACTTCACTAATTGCTCCTGTCTCAAAACCCCCTCCCATTACTTCATCAAATGAATCAGATCCAGTAGAAATTTTAAGAACTGTTTTTCTTTTTTCTAAAATAGTATCTGCCGTTTCAAACCCCATATCAAGCATTTCACGAGCTGCCTGAATCATCTTTCTAGCAACACTTTCACTAACTCCTGCTTCTTCTGTTAAAACTCCAATTGAGCAAACAGCAACAGCTAATAATGTGTCAATTCCTGCTGCAGCAAGTTTTTCTGCTGTAGTAGGCCCTACTCCTGGTAAATC
>JBFKKL010000070.1:0-4688 GCA_041631255.1 Candidatus Woesearchaeota archaeon
ATTTAAAAATGATTTTATTAACTTATAAGGAGTTAGGACTAGAAAATTGGCAAGTAAATATTAAATTCTTCTAAAACTAAGTCGACTACTGTTATATACAATAAATCATTTAAAATGAAATAAGAACAGATGAAAAAAACTAATAAAAAAAACAAGGCAACTCTATCAAAAATTACATCTAAATTTGATTTTATTGTTTTTAATTGGAAAAATAATGAGACAAAAAATAAAATATTTAAAAATGAAAATACAATTAGGAAAATTATTTTATTGATAAAGGGTATCAAACCAAATAAAGAAACTATGAATAGCAAAATAAGATAAACATTACTTGAAGAAAGAAAAATATTAAGAAATTCTTTGAAAGTTTTTTCTTTAGAAAATAAACTTAAAAGTAAAGCTGAGAGGATAATTGGAAGAGTTACAAACACGAAGATCATGAATCCTTCATAAGGGTAAATTGAATCATAATAGTTCATCATCCAAGTAAATCCTAATTTGTCAAATAAAAAAGGAAAAAATATTGCTAAAGCGAATAATGATAGAGAAAGATAAATTAATAGAGTATTTAGAATTTTACCATTATCTAAGTTGTTAGTTGCTTCTTTATCAAAAAAGAATGCTAAGAACGAATTTTTGAAAGTTTCAATTAAGGACATTGTTTCAAATTTGAAAAAAGTTTTTTATAAAGATTTATTGTATTTGGAGAGGTGTTAAGAGCAAGCAGGGTGATCACTGTTGCCGTTAACTCCTGAATCACTACATTTAATTCCTCCATCATCTGTATATTTGTTACATGTAGTGCAAGTATAACTATAGTGATGAGTATACTCCCAAGGAACTAAACAAGTATTATAATCTGTCTCATAACCAATTACCTCTGTTGTGTCACCATCTTCGTCTTGGTCTTCTTCATCTAAAATTTCAGTTTGGCCATAATTATCTCCCGGACAAACTCTAGGGTCTGTTGAAACATGTTCATCTGCATATTCATATACTGGTTCAGGTTGGTTAATACTTATAGTGCAAGGAAAATCTTCATTACTCGGACAATTACAATAATCTGCTATGACTCTACATACTACATTTTCAGGATCATAGGTTGGATCATTATTTGTAATTGAACCTCCATTTCCTACTGGACTAGTACAGCTCCTACTTACTATAGTATTTTCTCCTGAAGGGTAGGCATGTAGTACCTCAATAGGGTCATAATTTGGATAATTATAATATACATCAACTTCAATTATTTCAAGGTTCCCAAAATCATCATAAATATTCTCAGTATTTCCTTTAAATCTTACATAATTACACCTATCGTTTGAGTATTCATAAGGAGGGTTTCCTAAAATTTCACTTATTGTTTCTCCGTTTACAATCGGAGTTCCACCCGAAAAACCTCTTGGACCACAAACTGCACTTGAACCTTGTTGATGACAGTAAGCTTTCCCTGCTGAAATTTTAGTTTGTGCAGTTTCTTGATAATATGCTCCTTTTTTAGATTTAGTTAGCATACTAAATGGTTGCATATTTATATAATTTCCAGGAGGTCCTTGAGAAAAACCAGACCATGCATTTTCACTCATAGAATAAGTTCCAGTTGGAGTAGAATATGCAACATAAAAACTTGCAGGATCATCATAGTTATAATTTGGAGGAGGTACACTTCTAGAGAAAGAATCTATATCATAATCTGGGCCGTGTATCCACACATATCTAGTACTCCAACCTTGCCAATAATCTCCGCACAAATATTTAAATTCTTCAGTATGAAAAGCTGCATTTGAATCTAATTGGTCAGTTGGAGGAATTGGGCCTATAGATGCAGGATCTTGGGTGCTAACGCCAGTTTCTGGTGCAAAGCTAACTCCAATTACCCAAGGAACTAAATCGGCATCAGTTATTATATTATCTCCTGTCAAATCTTTTATTGCCCTTTTCTCACCTATTATTGTAAATGCTGAGTCTAGTTCACAAAATTCACAAAGTGAACCATCGTCAACTAAAGACATAGTAAATCTATCTGTGAAATCAATTGACTTTAACCAAGAAGAATAATACTTGAAAACCTCAGGATCACTTTCTTCTGCAACAACTTCAGAGACTCTTGCACTTTTGAAAGATTTTGAACCAAAAGTAGGCGAATCTGAAGTTGGCCCAATACTTTCAATATTACTTAAAAATATTGGAACCTCTCCTTTACAAGCATAAGTTAATTCTGCTTTAAACTTACCTGTTATGTCTTCATCAATATGAGACCAAATATTTGTGTTTTCGACAGTTCTAGGATAACTACTACTGCCAATTGTAAATCTTGATAAAAATGGATCAAAAGACTCAGTCTCAGCACACATATAAACTTCATATTTCTCTCTAAAATTATCTTTCAATTCGTTTCCAGGTGGCCGAGGATAAGGTCCCGAAAATGCAGGATCTCCTAAATCACTTGCCCAAGTCATATCACAACAAGAAGGAATAGTGATGTCTAAACCATTTCCCGTAACCTCGTTTGTCTCAGGATTCCAAACTTGATCTGAGTCAATTTTAAAAGCGAACTCTGGACCTAGACACTTTGCAGGATACAGTGTAAATTTATAAGGGTCTTGCGTTATATAATTGTCTCCATCTTTAATTGAGAGCTCAAAATTAAGAATTTGTGATTCTTCATAAGGATAAAGCTTATACCCATTAGAAATTCTACCAATCTCTCCTGAATCAGGGTTAACTCCATAAATACTATTTAAATTTCCATTAACTTTAAGTTCATATTCTAAACCTGAATCTGTCTCCGGCCTACAAATTGAATTAAATTCTAACTGTATTGGTTCAGTGATTTTAATTTCTTGGTCTGCTAAGCTTGATTGAGTAATATAATATCCTACTCCTACAGGTGTAGAACCTGATTCATCAATAAGCAAAGAACCGCTTGAAAATTTTGAATCAATAGGAAAATAGTTATTTCCTGCAGGCATGTAATCTATACATTCATCTAAATCTTCATTATCCTCATTGTTTGGAACTCCTGCAACTATAATTATCTCCTGTTCTCTAATTGCTTCTCCATCTGTTACTTTAATTATATATGAATAAGTATCTTCTTCAAAAGCTGTAAACTCATAATCTCCGTTAGATTCTAATACAAAACTTGCCCTATTATTTATTTGAGAATCTGGAATAAAATGTGTTTTGCCTGGCCTATTGTCCATAAGCTGATAATCTTGGAAAAATCTATTTAAATTGTCATTTACTGTTGTCTCACTTGAAGTTATCATAACCACTGGCGATGTCCCATAAACTGTTTCTTCCCCATTTTCCTTATACCTATACTCTAAATTTCTTATGTCAAAATAAGGTGCTTGATTTTCATAACCGAAATTAAAGACGTAACTCTCACCATATAACCTACCCCTCCTATCGAAAATTGAATACACATATTCCTTTTCTTCAGGATCATCTTTTATTGCATACTTTGTTATGTCAATATCATTAAAACCTGAAGGGCCTGCTAAAGTAGAGTAAATTTCTTTGAAAGTGTCAAATTCATTTTCAACATCATAACTTCTATCTTCTTCTTTTAGTGAAAGAATTTTTTCAGAAATTGCAAGTAATTGGATAAGCCTTACCGAAAATTTAGTTTCTGCTTCAACTGCCGAGATTTCTAAATTATTTTTTCTTAAAACTAGCGGGACGTTTGCTTTTGCAATTATCTCTTCATCATTAAAATCCACTTGAATTAAAAATGAAGAATCTAAATTTACAACCGGATAGGATAAAATTTCTGAATTTAAAACTAAATTTTCCAAATTAAGAGCTTCAAAAAAAACTTGAGCAGATTCAATTGGAGTATTTGCAGGTTTTAAAATTACTCCTGAATAATTTCTTCCTTCAATTACAACTAATACTTTATCCAAATTTTCTTTGGAAGTATATTTAGTAACTTCTTTTCCATATAATCCTTTAACTTCTGCTAATGTTCCTCCATTTGGATGAGAAAAGGTAATTGGGTTAATTCCTGCTAAATTATAAGTGAATCCTGAAGGTTTATGTTCAAAATTTCCAATTATCCCTGAATAATTTTGAAATTCAATTTCAAACCCTTCCTTTTTGAAATTATTAAGATTTAAACAATCAAAATAATTAGAAACTATAAAATTGTAAACATCTTCTTTTACAGAATGAGAATATATTGTATCATAAACAATTTCTGACCCTTCTTTAACTGCTACAATTTCTCCAGTTTCTTCATCAAATGTTAATTGTGGAAATATGACTGGTTCATAAATTTTAGGTGTGTGAATTAATTCTTTTGAGTGAATAAGAACTCCTGAGCCTAAATTTTCAGAATTTATATCTATGTCTTTTAAAAAATCAGTTGAGTACCCAAAATATTCTCCTGGATTGTTATCCACTTTTTGATTTGAGAATCCAATATTTGACATGTAAATCTCTCCCTCTTTTTCATAAATGAACCCTCCTTTGAACCCTGCAACAAGAAGTGCTTTTGAAACTTCATTTTCTAAACAATAAGTTATTTGAGACTGAAGAGATGCACTAAGTCCTGAAGTTTCTTTTTGAATACTTTCTTTAGCTTCTTTTGTTTCTCCTTCTTTGACTTCTACATTTGAGGATATCAAAAATACAAATAAAACTACAACCATTACTGCCATTAAAATGAAAATTGTAATCTG
>JBFKKL010000071.1:0-4671 GCA_041631255.1 Candidatus Woesearchaeota archaeon
GGTTTAATGAAAAAACCAGATATAGATTCAATTGAAGGCTTGTCCCCAGCAATTTCTATAGAACAAAAAACAACATCTAAAAACCCAAGGTCAACAGTTGGAACAGTAACTGAAATTTACGATTATTTAAGATTATTATTTGCAAGAATCGGAACTGCTCATTGTCCTGAATGTATGACTCCAATAAAACCTCAATCTGCTGAAACTATAATTAACTTAGTTTTATCTGAAAAAGATAAGAAAGTAATGATTTTAGCACCTATTGTTCGTGGACTTAAAGGAACTTACGAAAAAGTATTTGATGATTTGAAAAAAGAAGGATTTTCAAGAGTGAGAGTTGATGGAGATGTTTATCATTTAGACACTGTAAAAGATGAGGTTAAACTTGAGAGATATGAAAAACACTACATTGAAGCGGTTGTAGATAGAATTACTGTAAGTGATGATGAAAGACTTAGAATTTCTGATGCTGTAGAACAAGCTCTTCATTTCGGGAAAGGGAAATTAGTTGTTTTAGATATTGGCTCAGAAGAAGAATTCAAAAGGAGAAACCCTAAAGCGAAAAAAGAACTTCAAAGAGGAGCAGGTGAGACTTTGTATTCGACTTATGGTGCATGTCCAAACCATCCTGAAGTGATTTTCGAAGAACCTGAACCCCGAGCATTTTCATTTAATTCTCCATTTGGGGCTTGCGCTACTTGTTCAGGACTCGGCGAAGAAATGCAGTTATCAGAAGATTTAATATTGCCTAATAAAGAACTTTCAATTTGGGATGGAGGAATAGCACTTTATGGAAAAATGGATTTAAAATGGAGGGCTCAACAAATTGCAATAGTTGGTAAAAGATACAAGTTTGATTTAACAACGCCTTTGAAGAAATTCTCCCAAGTTCAAAGAGAAGTTCTACTTTATGGAACTGCTGAGCCGCTTAAAGGAAGGTGGTCAACTGGTGCTAACATGAGTTTAGATAAAGGCTGGGAAGGACTTATTCCTCAAACAATGCGTTTGTATAAACAATCAGATTCAGATTGGAGAAAAAGAGAAATTGAAAAATTTATGGTTTCAAACCCTTGTCCAAGTTGTGAAGGTAAACGTTTGAAAAAAAACATTCTGTCAATTAAAGTAAACCGAAAATCGATTATTGATATTACTGATTTATCTATTGAAAAAACTAGAAAGTTTTTTAACGAATTAGATTCCACATTAACAGATAAAGAAAAGTTCATTGCTAAACAAATCTTAAAAGAGATTAATGAGAGATTATCTTTTCTTGATAATGTTGGACTTGGTTACTTAAACTTGTCAAGAAGTGCTGGAACTCTTTCAGGTGGAGAAGCACAAAGAATTCGTCTAGCAACACAAATTGGTGCAAACTTAATGGGAGTTATGTACGTACTTGATGAACCATCAATTGGGCTTCACCAAAGAGATAATGAGAAATTGATTGGTACACTTCACAAATTAAGAGATTTAGGAAATACTTTAATAGTTGTGGAACATGATGAAGACACAATGAAAGCTGCTGATTATTTAATTGATATGGGTCCTGGTGCAGGAATTCAAGGAGGACACGTAGTGGCAGCTGGAACACCTGGCGAAGTTATGAAAAATGAGAAAAGTATTACTGGTAAATATTTAGCTGGAAAAGAAAAAATAGAAGTTCCTAAAAAAAGAAGAAAAGTTGTATTAACTTAAGTTACTCAAAATTATAAAAAACAAATTTTATAAATCAAAACTTTAACAATAGGCCATGATAAAATACATTATCACATTACTAATGACATCTTTAGTTATGATTTCAGGAGCTTTTGCAAATGAAAATTTAACTGACGAGGATCTCTACGGAGATATTGAAGATGCCAAGCTAGAAGAAGATGCAGGTCTAACACCTGATAGTTTTTTTTATTTTATAGATGAATTCTTTGAGGATTTAACTTATGATGAGGAAAATCCTGAAGAAGCTCTTTTAAACAAAGAAGAAAAAATTAATGAAGCAAAAGAAATGCTTAGAAAAGGAAATGTTGAGGCTGCCAAAAGAGCTTTTGCTAAAGCTAACAAATATTCTGATGATGTTGAAAAACATATAACTCCTGAAATCGAAAAAAAACTTAGAAGAAGTAGTAAAGCAGTTAAGGATGTTTTTGAGGAACTTGAAAAAGAGATAGATAATAATGATTGGGAGGAAGTTAGAGAGGAAGTTGAGAAATATAAAGAAAAGGAACAAAAAATTGCTCTAGCTGCCAAAGTTTCCGCACAAATTAAAGATTTATGTGAGAATCTAGCAGAATTAGACCCAATAGAATATGCTAGAGTTTGTAAAACTGATGGAGATAAAGAAGCTCCAAAGTGGAAAAAAGATCTTGATAGAGATTTAACTGAGAAACAAGAAAAAGAAGCAAAAGAGTTTCTAGGTATAATGATGAACTGTTTTGAAAATCCAAGAGAATGCGAATGTGAGAAAATTTCTATAAAACCATTTGCTCAAAGATGTTCAGTAATTGCTCCATTAGCAGCTGAATGTGAAGAAGGTAATGAAGAAGCATGTGAGGAAATGGAAAAAATAGAAGATCCTTTTGATTTATTGCCTCCACACTTACAAAAAGCAGTTGAAGAGATGCAAGAAGATTTTAGAGAAAGTGAATTTGAACACCATGCACCTAAAGAATGTAGGGAACAAGGAGTAACAGATTGGAAAGAGTGCGAAAAAATAATGTTTAAACTTCACGCACCTCTCGAGTGTAAAGAAGCATTTGAGAGTGGAAAAATTGACACGAGTAAACCTCATGAAGCTATGAGACAATGTGAAGAAATAATGTTTGAAAAACATGCACCTAAAGAATGTATTGATGAAGGAATTGATGATCCTCGCGAATGTCAAGAATATATGATGGATTATTATAGTGAACAAATAGAAAAAGAGAGAGAAAAATTCTTTAGAGATGATTTTGAAATGCCGCCAGAATGTATTGAAGCAGGAATTGAAGGAGATAATGATGAAACAATGCAAAAATGTGAAAGATATTTACATGAATTATATGCAAACGAAGACTTTGACGGATATAATCATGAAGGAGAATATGATTATTATGAAAGTTATGAGTCAGAAGAGTGTTACACAGATGAAGATGGAGTTTATATCTGTGAATATGAATCTCATGAATCCTATGGTTATGATGATTCATATGAATACGAGGAGCATTATGATGAAGAATACGAATGTACTGACGATTATGGTCCAGTATGTGCAGAAAAGTCAGATGGAACTATGGAAACTTACTCTAATAAATGTGAAGCCTATAATGATGATGCTTACGTAATGTATGAAGGAGAATGTGAAGAAGAGGAAGAAGAAGTTAATGAAGAGGAAAATAATAATACTTCAATAAATCAAACAAATTAATTCTTTTTTTATTTTTTTTAGTTTTACTCATTCTCCAATCTTCTCCTTAGCCAATTTATAAACACTCTCCACCTGTTGCTCAATACTCATTTCTGTTGTGTCAATCTCAATAGCATCATCTTGTTTCTTCAAAGGTGCGTGTTCACGATTCATATCTCTTTCATCACGAATTCGAAGCTCTTCTTTAACTTCTTCAAGTGTTTTTTCAACTCCTTTTCTTTGATAATCTAAGAAACGTCTTTTGGCTCTAATTTCTAAGCTTCCAGTAAAATAAATCTTAAGTTCAGCAGAGGGCATTAGAACACTTGCGGCATCTCTGCCTTCAGCAATACAGCCTTTTTCTTTAACCAAGGAAAATACAATTGAGTTTACAAATGAACGAATTTCAGGCATAGTTGAAAAGTCTGACGCGAGTTCTCCAATTTCAGAAGTTCTAATCAAATCTTCAACATTCTCTCCATCCATAATCAATTCTCCATTTTCTCCAAATGATAACTTAAGAACTCCTAATACATCAATCAAAAAATTTTCTTTAGTAATTCCAATAGAATTAAGATATAAAGCAACTCCTCTGTAAAGTGCTCCTGAATCAATATAGATATAACCTAATTTCAAAGCAAGAGCTTTAGAAGTAACACCTTTTCCTGAACCTGCTGGACCATCAATTGCTATATTGATTTTTTTCACAATAGTTCATAATTAAAATTAAAGTTTATTAAATTAACGTGTAAATTTATTTCAAACTAAACAAATCTCTTCTTTAATTCCTAAAGGTTTTGAAATTCTCTCTTTGAAAAATCTTGTATGGCCAAGTAATTTGAATAATCTATCTTGCTCACTATTTGAAAGTCTTGAATATTCTCCAAGTATTGCACTTTCTAAACTAGGATTTTCTCTTGTTTCTTGCATAGAGAACAAATCTCCTGAATCAATTGAAAGATCTTTTTCAACTCCTTGTTTAATATATTCTTCAAGTAAACCATAAAAGGAATTTTGACCCTTTGGAATAGCTACTCGTCTAGGGAACATAACTTTATGCACTCCCCTAAAATATAGTGTTTTACTATCTTTGTTATCTTTTTTTCCAACTTCAGCATACCTTTTATCAAAAGACAATATTTGACATTTTCTATCTCCTTCAACTTCTGCCAATAAGCAAAATTCAGGATAACTAATTTCATTCCTTCCAATTGGCCTTAAAGTTATTAAAGAAATGTCAGAGGTTTCAGGATTATAATAAGGAACAGTTGTTCTATATTGCCTATCTTGAC
>JBFKKL010000072.1:0-4651 GCA_041631255.1 Candidatus Woesearchaeota archaeon
ACTTCTTCAATTGATTTAGACCATTTAAATCCAAAAAATGATGAAGATACATTAGAATATGAATTAGTAATAACTGCCATCATAATAAGTCCAGGAACAATGAATGCTATATAATCAAATCCTCCCATATCTCCAATACGTGGCCCAATTAAATTACCAAAAATAATAAAATATAATAATAAGGTAATAACTGATGGTAATAAAGTCTGAGTCCAGATACGTAAAACTCTAGTAATTTCTTTTTGACCTATTGTTTGTAGTGCAATTAATTTTTCTCTCATTTTTTCTTTTCCTCCGATGTGAATTTCAAGAATAACTCTTCCAGTCTATTAGATTTAGGTCTCATACTTGTAATAACTACGCCTTTCTTTTCAAGTTCAACTACTACATCAGTTAAGCTTTCACCTTTCTTTAAAACAACTTCAATTGTTGTTTCATCAACTAAAGTTACAGGATATTTCGATGAAGGTACTTTCTTAATCTCATCTTTCAAATCAAGTTCAAAAGTTTCTCCTTCTAGTGTTTTTAGTAATTTTTTAACAGTCGTATTCTGGACAACGTCTCCCTTATTAATTATTGCAACATTTTTACATAATTGTTCAGCTTCCTCTAAATAGTGAGTAGTTAGAATAATAGTTATTCCTTTTTTCTTGTTTAGATCAACAATAAACTCCCACATTGACCTTCTAAGTTCAATATCAACTCCTGCCGTAGGTTCATCTAATATCAAAAGTTTTGGACCATGAATTAAAGCTCTTGCAATCATAAGTCTTCTCTTCATTCCTCCTGAGAGCATCATTGAAGGAGTATTTCTTTTTTCCCACAATCCAAGTTTTTCTAAATATTCCTTGGCAAGTGGTTTAGCGACAGATCTAGGTACTCCATAATATCCTGCTTGCTGAATAACAATTTGCTCTGCAGTTTCAAAAGGATTAAGATTAATTTCCTGAGGAACAACTCCAATAAATTTTTTGGCTTTGGAGAAATCTTTATCAATATCAACTCCAAATACTTTAACTTTTCCAGAAGTTTTGTTTACAAGAGAAGTTATTATTCCAATAGTTGTAGACTTTCCAGCTCCGTTAGGTCCAAGAAGAGCAAAAAAATCTCCTTGTTCAACATCAAGTGAAATCCCTTTCAAAGCTTCAAATCCATTAGAATAAGTTTTAACTAAATTATTTATAGATAATGCTTTCATAAGATTATACAAAGCTAATTATTTATAAATATAAAGTAATTAACGTAAATTAAGGACTACAATGCACACATCCTTTAAAGGAGGAAAGTCCACGCACTACGAACGAAGTATGGTTTGAGGAGAAATCCTTTTATACAGAAAACTCCTTTGTCAAATCTAGCAATGAATTTAGATGAGCGTTTAAATTTGAGCAAAGTTGTAATATAAACCATTAGTGCAAGCGGAAAATCCGTGCTTAGACAAATTGTGCACTCTTCATTGTTATGACATCATAGCGCTAATAGAAGAGACAGAACGTGGCTTATTGTAGTTCTTAAATCTTAATTTCTCCGTATCTATTATTATCACAAGAATTAATCTCTATACTTCTTCTATTGAATTCAGGGTTGTAGTTTAAAGTATAACACAAATTATTTTCCTCATCTCTAAGTTCTTGAGAATAAATTTGGTAATTTGCAGCTTTACTTTGAACTGTTGTAGTAATAGGATTTTGAATATACATTTCTAGAGGTAATTCTCTACTATCTAAATTTATAGGTAATGTAGCTAAAAAACTAGTTAACAAAATCTTTTTCATTGATGTTAAACTTATATTTATCAATTTATAAATTTATTCAAAAAGTTGTGCCAGTCCCAACACACTTACCTTGTCACTAATGAGAACACAAAACATTTATATACAGATGAAATGCCTACATTTCCAATGGAAGAGATTATCGAAAAACCAATCGTTCAAACTGATACTCAGAAAGACGATTTGGATATGTTTTTCGACGATTTCATCAGTTCAAAACCTATTTTTAAAGATAAATCAGTTCTTCAGTCAAACTATCTACCAGACACAATCCCACACAGAGAAGAGTATCTAAAAGATATCGCAAAAATTCTAGCACCTGCTCTACGTAGAGAAAGACCTTCTAATCTTTTTATCTATGGAAAAACTGGAACTGGTAAAACTTTATGTGTAAATCACGTATTAAAGAAAATTGAAAGTGTGGCTTACGCAAGAGAGATTCCTCTTAAATTAATTAAGATAAATTGTAAGTTAAAAAAGGTAGCTGATACAGAATACAGAATTCTTTTAGAAATATTAAAACAACTTGGAAAAGAAATGCCTTCAACAGGAATTTCAACAAATGATCTTTACAAAGAACTTTACGAACAACTAGATTCAGAAAAGAAAACAGTTCTTCTTGTTCTTGATGAAATTGATTCTTTAATTGTAAAAGCTGGAGACGATATTTTATATAATTTAACAAGAATTAATCCTGAATTAAAAAATGCAGAAATTTCAATTTTAGGAATTACAAATGATTTAACAGTTATGGACACAGTTGATGCTAGAGTTAAAAGTTCTCTAAATGAAGAAGAAATTGTATTTTTACCTTATAACGCAGTTCAAATTCAAGAAATCTTAAATCAAAGAGCATTTTTTGCTTTTAGAGAAGGAGTTTTAGATGAAGAAGTAATTCCAAGATGTTCAGGATACGCTGCAAGAGAACACGGGGATGCACGTAGAGCTTTAGAACTTTTAAGATTTGCAGGCGAACTTGCTGAAAGAGAAGGGAGTGAGATAATTCAACCTCAGCACATTGATAATGCTGATAAGAAAACAGAGAAAAATAGAATAATTGATATTATCAAATCTCAACCCAAACAATTTCAATTAGTAAATTACGCTATTATCAAAACATCGATGACAGAAAAACACAACCTTGTAACTAATAAAAAATCTCAAGTAATTGAGCCAACAACAACAGGGGCAGTTTACGATTACTACAATAAATTAGCAAAAGATTTAGGAATCGTAACTCTTTCACTTAGGAGAATTTCGGATATAATAATTGAGCTTGAAGTTCTAGGTCTTATAAATTTTAAAATTGTTTCAAAAGGACGTTATGGAAGAACAAGATATATTACAATAGGTCTTCCTAAAAGCCTGTATCCTGAGGTTTTGGACATCTTGAAGAAAGATCTTAATTTAATTTAAGATAGATAGCTTTTTAAAGGAAAATAAATTATTCTTAACTAGATTTAAAATGAAAAGAGTAGGTGGAGCAAGAAGAAAATCCAGATATAAGATGAAGAAGTCTATCTCTGAAAAGGGAAAGCTTCCAATCAAGAAATATCTACAGACATTTGAAGAAGGAGACAAAGTACTTCTTAAAGCATTTTCCTCGTATCAGAAAGGAATTTTTAATTTAAGATTCCATGGGAAAGTAGGAGAAGTTCAAGGAAGGCAAGGAGATTGTTTTAAAGTTCAAATTAAAGACGGTGACAAAAAGAAAACTTGTGTAGTTCACCCAGTACACTTAGCAAGAATCTAAGTTTTCAAACCATTTCAAAATGTCAAATAATTATGAAATATTAAGTAAAGAGCATGTATCAGGGGCAGAAGTTCTTGATGAAATCAAAAAGAAAGAAAAAGATAGAGAATTAACTTATAGAGAAGAAAAGACTAGAGATTTTCTTAAAAAAGTTAACAAACTTTCAAAAACAAACTTTGACAAAGCAAAGAAAGAACTAGAAGCTTTAGAAATTCCAAGAATTGAAGAATCACAAATCATCTCAATTCTAGAAATTATGCCAAATAATGGTACTGAATTAAGGGCTGTGGTAAGTCACAGTGGAACAGTTCTTGTTGACGAAAACGTTACACAAATTCTTGACGTGCTTAAATCTTATCAAAAATAAGATTTACATATCTTTATAAATAATATTCTTTGGAGATAAATATAGAAAAATGATGCCTTCACACCACAATAGAAAACCTCAAACACCAAAAGAAGAGTACGCAATTGTTTTAGATGTAGTTTTGAGTAGTCAAAGTTCATTTAAAGATGATGAAATTGCTCAAGCGCTTGGAACAACAGGTTTTACACTTCTAGAACTTGTACCAAAACAAGGAGTTATTTTAAAAGCAGGAGATAAGGTTTACATTGGAGAGGGTAAGAGAGATGAAGTTCAATATATTAAAAGAGCAATTAATCCTGAAAAACTTTCTGGTGGAGCTAAATCAGAATTAGAATTTACTTTAATGGACATTATTGACGATAGAGCTGAAGAGTTCATTAATTTTTTCAATAATGCAGGCCCAATCACAATTAGAAAACACTCACTTGAATTAATTCCAGGTATTGGTAAAAAACACTTGGGAGAACTCCTTGAAGAGAGAGACAATGGGCCATTCAAAGATTTCAATGACTTGAAAACAAGATGTCCGTTCATTTCAGACCCACAGAAAGCTCTAGCTGATAGAATTATGAAAGAAATGGATGATATTGAAGACTTTAGAATTTTTGTTAGAAAATAATTAATTTAATTTTTCTTCCCTGAATTCTTTTTCTTCAAAAGTAGAAATGTATAAAAAATAGGATTCTTAACTTTTTTATTTCTAAACGCATTTTGATCTTTCTTAATAACTTCTTCAGGTACGCCAATTCCTTTGTAATA